>JBBQHG010000008.1:0-28448 GCA_038323755.1 Sphingomonadales bacterium | reverse complement strand
CCCACCTTGCTCGACGGTGTTACCGGATCAGGCAAGACCGAGGTGTATTTCGAGGCGATCGCCCAGGCAATCCGCCAGGGCAGGCAAACGCTTGTGCTGCTGCCAGAAATTGCGCTGACCCAGCCCTTCCTCACCCGCTTTGAAGCGCGCTTTGGTTGCGCACCGGTGGCGTGGCATTCGGACCTGCGCCAGTCGCAGCGCCGCCGCGCGTGGCGGGCAATCGCCAGCGGCGAGGCGCTCGTCACTGTTGGCGCGCGCTCGGCGCTGTTCCTGCCTTATGCCAATCTCGGCCTGATCGTTGTCGACGAAGCGCATGAAACCAGCTTCAAGCAGGAAGAAGGCGTTCATTATCACGCCCGCGACGTGGCAGTGATGCGCGGCAAGTTCGAGGATTGCCCGGTCATCCTCGCCTCCGCCACGCCGGCAATCGAAACCCGCCAGCAGGTGGCGCTTGGCCGCTATGCCGAGCTGAAGCTGCCGGGCCGCTATGGCGCCGCCCAAATGCCGACGATCGAGGCGATCGACCTGATCGCCGAGCCGCCCGAGCGCGGCCGCTGGATCGCGCCGCGCCTCGTCAAAGCGATCGATGCGGCGCGCGAACGGGGCGAGCAGACCCTGCTGTTCCTCAATCGGCGCGGCTATGCACCGCTCACCTTGTGCCGCACCTGCGGCCACCGCTTTCAATGTCCCAATTGCACCGCCTGGATGGTCGAGCACCGGCTCATCCGCCGCCTGGCCTGCCATCATTGCGGCCATGTCGAACCAGTGCCGGAAACATGCCCAGAATGCAGCAACGAGGACACACTCGTTGCCTGCGGCCCCGGCGTCGAACGGATCGCCGATGAGGTCGCGCTGCTTTGGCCCGATGCCCGGCGCGCCGTCGTCACCTCTGATACGATGTGGTCACCCGGCAAGGCGGCCGAGTTCGTCGCGCGGATGGAGGCCGGTGACATCGATATCGTGATCGGCACGCAGCTGGTGACCAAGGGGTATCACTTTCCCAACCTCACACTCGTCGGCGTGATTGACGCAGATCTCGGCCTCGGCGGCGGCGATCTCCGCGCCGCAGAACGCACCTTTCAGCAGATCTCGCAGGTCGCTGGCCGCGCGGGGCGCAGCGTAAAACCAGGCCATGTCTATATCCAGACGCACAGCCCGCAGGCATCGGTGATGCAGGCGCTGGTCAAGGGCGATGCAGAAGCCTTTTATGCCGCCGAGACCGACGCGCGGCGAGAGGCGGACGCACCGCCCTTTGGCCGTTATGCCGCCATCGTCGTGTCGTCGGAGGACAGGCACGCCGCAGACGATACCGCCCGCGATATCAAGCGATCGGCTCCCGAGGTGGAGGGCATGTATGTCTATGGCCCTGCCCCCGCTCCGCTGGCGATGCTGCGCGGGCGTCACCGGTTCCGCCTGCTTGTCCACGCGCGCCGCGCGCTCGACGTGCAGGAGGTAATCCGCGACTGGCTGGGTGCGCTGGCCTGGCCACCAAAGGTGCGGGTCACTGTGGATGTCGACCCCTATAGTTTTCTGTAATCGCGGCCTTACTCGTGCCATTGCTCGATGGAATAAGGCAGCGACGACCAAGGGTGAATCACATGATGTCCAGATTGATATTCATTGTGCTGCTGATGCTGGCCGGCACCACCGCGGCCCGCGCCGATGATATATCGGCGGCCGGGCGCGGTGTCGTCCGCATCGTGACCATCGCCAGTGCTGACGGCGAGGTCGTCGGCTTTGGCCATGGCAGCGGCTTTGCCGTGGCGCCCAACCGAATTCTCACCAACGCGCATGTGGTGGAGCTTGCGGCGCGCTACCCTGACAACGTCGTTATCGGTGTCGTCCCATCGGAAGGGGACAAGAGCTATCAGGGCAAGCTCATCGCCTATGATGCCCAGCGCGATCTGGCGCTGATCGAGTTCACTGGCACGCGGCTGCCCCCACTCACCTTCTTTGCAGCGGCCCCGACCGATGGCGAGGCGGTGATTGCGCTTGGCTATCCCGGCAATGTCGATGTCGCGACCGCACAGAGCGCCGCTGATTTCATCAAGCCGCTCAGCCCGGTTCGCTCGCAAGGCGGCTTCGCTGGCACGCGGAGGCTGGAGGGCGTGAGCGTGCTGCTCCACACTGCCGGAATCGCGCGCGGCAACTCCGGCGGGCCGCTGCTCGATACCTGCGGTCGGGTAATCGGTGCCAATTCCGCGATCACCAAGGCCGAAGAGGGGGATTCAAGTTTTGGTTTCGCGATAGCCGACAGCGAAATCGCTGCCTTTCTCAAGGAAGCGAAGCAAAGCTATCCGCAAACAACCGCTGGCTGCGTCAGTGCTGACGAAAGGCTGCGACAAGGTCAGGACATGCAGCTGCGTTCAGCCGAAGAGCGCGCGGACGATGCGCAGGCGATGGCAACGCGCCAGGCCGAGTTGCATGCGGCGGCGCTCGTGAAGGCGCAGCTGACAGCGCAACACAAGCGCGAGAATGTCATTGCCATAGCCGCCGTGCTGCTTGTCATGGGAGCGCTCGCTATCGGCGGCGCGGGTCTGCTCGAATCGCGGCGCCAGCGCAAAGGGGCGATCTGGGCCGCTGCCGGCGGCGCGGCACTCATCATCGGATCGGCAATCGTGTTCCTCACCCGGCCATATGGCGAGGTCACTGTGGCAGATACGGTGCCTGTGACTGCCCCTGCCACCCAGGCGACTTTTGGCAAGATGTTGTGCCGCATCGCGCCTGATCGCAGCCGCATCAACCTGTCCAACCCCCAGGATGTCACGCTCGACTGGCAGCCCGACGGCTGCATGAACGGCAAGACGCAATATGCGGAAAACGGTGCCAAGTGGGAGCGGATCCTTGTCCCCAATGACGAGCAGACCGTCTCTGTCCTCGAATATGATCTGGCCAGCCGCAGCTACACCGAAAGTCGCTATCTGTTGACCGCTGCGCAAATGGCCAAGGCAAGGGCGTTGCGCGGCGCAGTCAAGCAAAAGGCTTGCACCAGCGACGAGGCCGATCGTCAGCTACTCGCCCGCCAGCAGACCGCAATCCGAGACGCCCTGCCAGCGCGCCCCGATGAATGGCTGGCCTATGATTGCACGCCGCTGCCCTGACGCGACCAGAAGGGCTTGACGAACCGGCCCTTGCGATGCGCGAGCACGAGCAATCCGATGCCGAAGGCGGTGCATATGATCATGGCGGGTAACGACGCCTCGGCGCCGAATTCGCCACCCGTCAGCAGCTCGGGTCCAGTGATCCGCGGCCGAAGCAAGCCCTGCGCATCGAGCCCGGATACGGCGATCCCGTAAATCCCGCCCTGGGTGAAATTCCATGCCGCGTGCAGGCCCATCGCCGCCCACAGTCGGCGCGTGACCATATAAATCGCCGCCAGCATTACACCCGCCTCAATCGCAATGGCAAAAGCCGCCGTCAGCGTGGCGTTGGGGTTGCCGAGATGCAGCGCGCCAAACAGCGCGGCGGACAGGATCAGCGCGATCCAGCTCCCAAGCCACCCCTCGATGATCCGAAAGAACAGCGCGCGCAGCATGATCTCCTCGGTCACGCCCGACACAATCGAAATGCCGATGATCGGCGCCAGCACCGTGACCGGTTGGGTGCCGATCACCTGATAGCCCCCCATCAGCGCGATGACGCCGACCACGATGGAAAACAGCACAAAACCAATCAGGAGCCCTGCCAGCAATTCCGGCACAGCGCCCTTCAGCGCAAACTCCTTTACCGGGCGCTGCTCGATCAGCCGGGTAAACAACGCATAGGCGATCACGAACACCGCAGCGACCAGCGTGCCGCCGACAATCGCCCAAGGCCCGTCGCTCCGCGCGCCGACAACCGCCGCCAGCCCTGTCGCGACAAAGCTTGCGCCAGCCATGAAGCCGATCGCCACGATCAAGGTCACCAACGGAAACTGCAGAATGCGACGCGTCAGGCTTTTGCCGCGCGGCGGTGCAGTTGCGGTATCCATTGTCTCGTCCCCCGGAATTGATCGCGCACCGTAGCAAGCGCTCCCTTCCGGTAAAGACGGAATTCAATCGCGATCGATGCGCGCCGCGAAACACCCCTGCTTCGCATTATGGGCATGCAGATACGCCACGGCCGGGTTGGCAAACATCCGCTCGATCAACGGCACCAGTTCCGTCCCGTCGACCACATCGGCATCCGTCATCATGCCACGCGCATCGAAAGCGCGGACCGACAGCAGCCGCCGCGCCAGTTGATCGGGCACGGTATCGGCGTAGCGCGCCGGCGCCGAGGCGCCCTCGCGGACAAAGATGGCATGGCTCGATCGGTACGGCGTCTCGACCGGCAAATGCTCATGATTGATCAAAAGCAATGTCTCGCCAGGGGCCGCGTCTTCCAGCGTGATGCGGCAGGGGAAGCCCGGCTGAGCGTCAGCGACAACGCGGATCACCCGCGCCGCCGCCAGTGCCTCATCGGGCAGACCGAAAAAGCGTTCAAATGGCGCAGGGTCGATCCCGCTGATCGTAAAGCTCATTCCACACCCTCTCGTTTCCGCAACGCGATCTTGCGATCGATGCCGTATGCATAGCCGCCCATAGTTCCATCGCTGCGCTGCGCGCGGTGGCACGGAATGATGATCGAGACATGATTGGCCCCACAAGCAGTGCCCACCGCGCGTACCGCTTTGGGGTTCCCCGCAACGGCGGCAAGCTCGGCATAGCTGCGGGTCTCGCCGATCGGAATCTGGCGCAATGCCTGCCACACCGCCTCCTGAAAGGCCGTGCCCTGCACGTCGAGCGGCAGGTCCAGGTCACGATCGGGGCTCTCCACACTTGCCACCACCCGCGCAGCCAGATCGGCAAGCGCCGCACCGCCCGGCACAATCTCTGCCTTGGGAAAGCGCATGCGCAGCGCCACTTCGCCCTCGTCGAAAGACACCCGGCAAAGCCCCTTGTCGGTGGCCGCGACAAGCATCGGCCCCAGGCTGGTCGCGGCGATCGTCCAGCGGATCGTCACCCCAGCCCCGCCGCGCTTCCAGATGCTCGGCGTCATGCCCAGTCTTTTGCCCGCGCCTTCATAGAAGCGGCTCGGTGCTGAATAGCCGGCCTCATAGATCGCCTCGGTCACGCTCGCCTCCCTGGTTAGTGCCTGTGCCGCTGCCCGTGCTTTCAGCCCGCGCGCATAGGCGGCAGGCGTCACGCCGGTCGCGCGCTTGAACAGCCGGTGAAAATGATGCGGTGCATATCCGACCATCGCCGCGAGCTCCTCGAGCCCCAGCATGTCTTCCGCGGCCTCTATCAGTGCGACCGCGCGCGCCACCGCGACCCGGTCACGCCCAACTTCATCGGGCTTGCAGCGCAGACAGGCACGAAATCCCGCTGCCGCTGCCTGCGCGCCGTCGCGGTAGAAAACGACATTCTCACGCTTCGGGTGCCGCGCCGGACAGCTCGGTTTGCAGTAGATACCGGTGGTCAGCACCGCGCCCACGAACCGCCCATCGCTATGCCGGTCACGGGCGATGAAGGCGGCCCAGGCCGAGTCGGGATCGATCGTTTCAGTGGTCATGCGACGGATATAGGCGAGCCGATCCGTCGCTCCATCCCGCACATTGCGATCAAAACGCCCCCCGGTTCGTCGGTCCAACCCATTGCCGATCCTCAGCAAATTCATCTTAGACAAATATCTATTGACGTATAATCGTGTTTTTTTTACGTAATACGTAAATTAAATGAGGATATGGACATGAAACAGGATCACCAGAAAGATCGGAATGCCCCGCGTCACGACGGCCTGTCGCCCCTGCTGCTTCACCTCTGGCCGATCGCCATAGCCGTAGCGCTTGGCCTCGTCGCGGGGCCGTGGATGTTTCCCAAGGCCAGCGCCGCCACCCCAAGCTTGAGCACCGAACTTTCGATCGGCGGCGGCCCGCTGCACGTCGCCATCAAAATCAACCTCAATTGAAAGGACGACGATGAAGACCATGACGATCGATCAACTGCACATGCAAAGCCGCCATCTGAAAAGCTTGTTCGGCTGGATGGTCGGGCTCGGCGCATTCCTGCTGTTCAGCCAGATCATTTATGTTCCGCTCAAAGGCCTGGTCTTCGCCATCGGCACGCCCGATGCTGGCAACGCGGTCGAAAGGATCGTAGAAATTGGCATTGGATCGCTCCCGGCAATCGCCCTCATCGGTGCGCTGTGGACCGCCCGACAGCTGTTTGACAGCTTTGCCGGGGGCGCGATCCTGACGGCACATCCTGGCCAGCTACTCGGTCGGGTCGGTGACTGGCTGACGGCGAGCGCTATCCTTGCATTGCTGGTCGGCCCGGCAAGCGACCGGATGGACGCCGTGACCGGCGCTTATATCACCACCCAGGTCGCCTTGATCTGCGTTGGCCTCGCGATCCGGCTGCTCGGCCGGGTCCAGGCCGTGGCGGCGAGCATCGCCACCGATCATGCGCAGATCGTCTGAGCCATGCCGATCATCGTCACCCTCGATGTCATGCTCGCCCGGCGTAAAATGCGCGCCAAGGATCTGGCGCAGCGGATCGATATCAGTGAGACCAACCTGTCGCTGCTGCGATCAGGCAAGGTCAAGGGCATCCGCTTCGAAACGCTCGAAAAGCTGTGCCAGGAACTTGATTGCAAGCCTGCTGACCTGCTCGATTACCAGGATGAGGGCGGCATTGTCTGACACTCAGCACCATGACAGCATCGGAGCATCGGCGCATTCCGGCCGCCGCCGTTGCACGCAGCAGCGGCGCCAGAAGGCGAAGGGACGCCGCATCTCACCCCCCATTTGCCTCGAACAGCTCCAGCGTCCGTTCGCGCGCCAGATCGGCGCTGGGCTCGTGATAATCCTTGCGGCGGTCAGAATTGAAGCCGTGACCGGCTTCGTAAACATAGACCGTTGCGTTGGGCCAATCCTTGGCGATCACCTTTTCGACGCCCTCCATCGGGATACCCGTATCGTGTCGGCCGAAATGGAGGATAACAGGGACCTTGGGCTCCTGCTCCACGGCGCCCGGAATCAAGCTGCCATAATAGCCACAGGCCGCCGCAACGCCCGTCAGCCGGGTTGCCGCAAACCAGGCGATCGAGCCGCCATAGCAATAGCCAACGACAAAGACGGGGCCATCGGCCTTGAGCGCGTCGATGCAGGTCTGCACGTCCCTTAGGCTCAGATCGAAAGGGTGAAGCTCGCGCGCCAGCTGCACCGCGCGCGCAAAATCCTCGCCCGTATAGTCCGCCTCGAATCCGGGATGCTCACGATCGTAAAGCGCCGGTGCGAGCACCTCATAGCCATCCTGCGCATATTCATCGCAAAGCGCACGAATATGGTCGGTGACGCCGAAAATTTCCTGCACGAGCACCAGGCCGCCCCGTCGCGTGCCGGGTGGGGATACATGATAGACCGCGACGTCGGCACCGTCGGACATTGTCATCGTCGTCATCTTGCCATTGGCCATCGCGCGCGCTCCTTGATCGCTATGGCTAATCTCTACCGTGGCTGGCGCCACAGGAAACCCCCTTCAGGCGAAATCAGGCGGCGCGCACATCGCTGATAAGCTGGTTGATCTGCTGGCGGAGCCGTTCGACATTACCTGCCACCGTATCGGCCGTCCCGGCCAGCGCATGCGCCGTCCCCCGCGCCTTCTCGGCGCGTTCGTGCAGCGTGTGCGTCTTTGCCGCAGCATCGGCGGTGCCGCCTTCCACTTCGGTAATGGCGTGCGCGATCCGGCGAGTCATGTCGCGTTGCTGCTCGACCGCCTCGGCCACATCCGCCGCGGACTGATCGAGCCCGGCGACAAGAGCGTCGATCGACTGGATCGTCGCCAACACCGTGTCGCTGGCGGTTCGTACGGCCAATAGCCGCGATTCGATCTTGCCGGCGGCCGCCTGGGTCTGGCGCGACAGGCCTTTTACTTCCTCAGCCACAACCGCAAAGCCCCGCCCCGCTTCCCCGGCGCGGGCTGCCTCGATCGTGGCGTTCAGCGCGAGCAAATTGGTTTGCCCGGCAATCGCCGCAATCGATTCGAGGACCGAGGCAATCTCGCTGACAAGCGATTCGAGCGATTCTGCATGGTCGCGCCCGGCGATGGTGCGCTCACGCACTGTCCCCACCCCGAGGCGGGATTTGTTCGCTGCCATGCTGATGTCTTCGATTGCGCTGGCAAGTGCAGCGCTCGACTGAGCAATCGTGCGCGCACTCCCCGCACTTTGTTCGGCAAGCGCAGCAGTGGCGAGGGCATGATGTTCGGCCTCGCTTGCCTGGCCCGACATCGCGCCCGCAGTATCGCGCAGATGCGGCCCTGCGGACTTCAGCTGAGCGACCAGGGCACCGGCCTCTCGCTCGAACACCGCAAAGAGGCTGTCCAGGTGAGCGGCGCGCTTGGCGTTGGCGGCGTGCTCCTGCATTTCTCGGCGGTGGAGCGCCTCTTCGGCGCGCCGCGATTCTGCTGCCAGGCGCCGCGCATCGATCGACCGCTGTCGGGCAAAGGCAAGCGCCCGGGCAATATCACCGATTTCGTCGGTGCGATCGAGGCTGGGGATCACCCCGTCGAGTTGATCATCGGTAATGCGGTGGGTTGCGACCGCGATTTCGCCCAGCGGGCCCGTGATTCGTCGCGAAACCATCCGCATCCCCCACCACCCGACCGACACCGCCAGCAGCGTCAGCAAGCCGACGATAATGAATGCCCGCACCACGCGATATCGCACCAGGCCCTGCTGACGCGCAGCGTCCGCGCGGAGTTCTTCCATCAACGATGTCGTGGATTCAGTCAGTGGGTCGATCGCGGCATAGAGCGGGCCGCTGATGAAGAAGCCCAGCCGGTCGAGCTCGTTGCGCCGGAGGAGCGCGCGCAGATTGCCCAGCGCGATATTGGCCTCGATCCGTGCGGTGTCGATGTCGGTGACATCCTTGGCATGGTCGATTCGATGCGCGCGGAATTTCGCCCAGTTGATTTCGATCGTCGCCTGCGCCGCATCGATAACGGCCAGCGCACCGCTTGCGGTAATATTGCCGCTTTGCACCTTCTGCGCCGTCGTCAGCGATAGCGCATAGCCGTCCATCACATGCTGTAATTCGCCGATCGGCGCCAACCGGTCATCGACGAGCTGGCTCACCAGATTGGTCGTCATCAGCGCACCGATCACCAGTGCCAGACCGAGCACCGCCTGAATCCCCAGCAACGCAAACAACACACGCCGCAGCACCGTGCCGATCGAGCCGACATCCCCTTTCAGCCAGGCAGACATTCGTGGCGAAGCGATGAGCATGTAGGATATCCAGCCGCATTTAGAATGATCCCGTCATGACCCCCAACCCCCAAGGGATAGTTAACCGAATATGACACATCGATGAAAACGCGCGCTTTCGGGCGTTTTTAGCGCATTATCTCACCCGGCTTGCATCCCTGCGGCACCGATGCTAGCAGCCGCGCAACCCAAGCGAGGGCGCTTTGTCGCCCTGTTTTCGCATGGGGCCAACTTTCCTGTTCCCAAGAGGATTTCGATCGCGTGGAGAATTCCGGCGGTATTCAAGCGAGCTTACCGGGACGCTATGCAACGGCGTTGTTTGAGCTCGCACGTGATGCAAAGGCGATCGACAAGGTCGAATCGAGCCTGACGACCGTGCGCGCTGCGCTCGACCAGTCGGCCGATTTCAAGACGCTGACGACCAGCCCGCTCATCGCGCGTGGCGCGGCCGTCAAGGCAATTGAAGCGGTGGCAAAGAAGCTCAAGCTCGATGCGACGACCACCAAGTTCCTGGGCGTCCTCGCGGAGAATCGCCGCTTGGCACAGCTGCCTGCAGTCATCCGCGCATTCCGCACGCTCGCTGCCAATTTCCGGGGCGAAACCACTGCAGAGGTCACCTCTGCCCACACCCTTACCGACGATCAGGTCGCAGCGCTCAAGCAGTCGCTGCGCCAGCGCATCGGTCGAGAAGTTTCGGTCGACCTGTCGGTGGACCCATCGCTGCTGGGCGGGCTCGTCGTCCGCATCGGCAGCCAGATGATCGACTCGTCGATCAAGACCCGTCTCAATACCCTCGCGCACGCGATGAAAGGCTGAAGGCTTAGACAATGGATATCCGCGCCGCTGAAATCTCGAAGGTCATCAAGGAGCAGATCGCTTCGTTCGGCACCGAGGCCCAGGTCTCCGAAACCGGGCAAGTGCTGTCGGTGGGTGACGGCATCGCCCGCATCCACGGGCTGGATAACGTCCAGGCCGGCGAGATGGTCGAATTCTCGAACGGCGTGCAGGGCATGGCGCTCAACCTTGAAGCCGACAATGTCGGCGTCGTGATCTTCGGGTCGGACAGCCAGATCAAGGAAGGCGATGTCGTCAAGCGCACCGGCACGATCGTCGATGTGCCGATCGGCAAGGGCCTGCTCGGCCGCGTCGTCGATGGTCTCGGCAACCCGATCGACGGCAAGGGCCCGATCGTGTCCGATCAGCGCAGCCGCGTCGAGGTCAAGGCGCCCGGCATCATCCCGCGCACCTCGGTGCATGAACCCGTCCAGACCGGCCTAAAGGCGATCGACGCGCTCGTCCCCGTCGGCCGTGGCCAGCGCGAGCTGATCATTGGCGATCGTCAGACCGGCAAGACCGCCGTCGCGATCGACACCTTCATCAACCAGAAGGCCAGCCACGCGGGCGATGACGAGAGCAAGAAGCTCTACTGCATCTATGTCGCGATCGGCCAGAAGCGCTCGACCGTGGCACAGATCGTCCGCCAGCTCGAGGAATCGGGCGCGATGGAATACACCATCGTCGTCGCGGCAACCGCGTCGGAGCCTGCGCCGCTGCAGTTCCTCGCGCCGTACACCGGCTGCGCGATGGGCGAATATTTCCGCGACAACGGCATGCACGCACTGATTGTCTATGACGATCTGTCCAAGCAGGCCGTCGCCTATCGCCAGATGTCGCTACTGCTGCGCCGCCCGCCGGGCCGCGAAGCCTATCCCGGTGACGTGTTCTATCTCCACAGCCGCCTGCTTGAGCGCGCCGCAAAGATGAACTCGGACAATGGCTCGGGTTCGCTCACCGCGCTGCCGATCATCGAAACCCAGGCAGGCGACGTGTCGGCCTATATTCCGACCAACGTGATCTCGATCACCGACGGCCAGATCTTCCTCGAAACCGATCTGTTCTTCGCCGGCATCCGCCCGGCGATCAACGTCGGCCTGTCGGTCAGCCGCGTCGGCTCGGCTGCACAGACCAAGGCGATGAAGAAGGTGTCGGGCTCGATCAAGCTGGAGCTGGCCCAGTACCGTGAAATGGCGGCCTTCGCGCAGTTCGGCTCGGACCTCGACGCCTCGACGCAGAAGCTGCTCAACCGCGGTGCGCGCCTGACCGAGTTGCTCAAGCAGGCGCAGTTCAGCCCGATGCCGTTCGAAGAGCAGACCGTGTCGATCTTCGCTGGCACCAACGGCTTCATCGACAATGTCCCCGTCAACGCGGTGACGCGCTTCGAGGCGGCCATGCTCGCCGACATGCGCGCCAATCACGCCGATCTGCTCACGGACATCCGCGAGAAGAAGGACCTGTCGAAGGAAACGACCGAAGCGCTGAAGACCGCGCTTGGGGCATTCGCCAAGTCGTTTGCGTAACTGATCGAGTTTGTTTGTGTCCCCGCGAAGGCGGGGACCCAGTCTGGGCTTCCGCCTTCGCGGGAGCACAAGAAGGACAAAAATGGCGTCGTTAAAAGCCCTCAAGATCCGCATCGGCTCGGTGAAGTCGACGCAGAAGATCACCCGAGCGATCAAGACGGTCGCCACCGCCAAGCTGCGCCGTGCGCAGGAGGCGGCAGTTGCCGCGCGCCCTTATGCCCAGCGGCTCGAGGCGGTGATGGCGAACCTGGCGTCCAAGGTGACCGTCAGCGAATCATCGCCCAAGCTGCTCGCCGGGACTGGCCGGGATCAGGTGCATCTGCTCGTCATCGCCACCGCCAATCGCGGCCTGGCTGGTGGCTTCAATACCAACATCATCCGCCTTGCCCGCCGGAAGGCGGACGAGCTGATTGCTGAAGGCAAGACCGTCCGTTTCTACCTCGCTGGCCGCAAGGCGCGCGTGCTCAGCCGCTTCTATCCGGCGATGATCCATCATGACCGCGACATGAGCGCCATCCGCAACCCCGCTTTCGCCCATGCCCATGAACTGGCGGCTGATCTGATCACGCGGTTCGAAGCGGGCGAATTCGACGTTGCGCACCTCTTCTATTCCAAATTCCGCTCGGCCCTGTTGCAGGAGCCCGTCGTTCAGCAGGTGATCCCGGTGCCACTGCCAACCGCCTCGGCAGCGGCCGCGCCAGCGTCGCTTGCAGCGGTTGAATATGAGCCCGACGAGGAAACGATCCTCGCCGAATTGCTGCCCCGCAACATCGCCATTCAAATCTATGGCGCCATGCTGGAAAATAATGCGGGCTTCTACGGCGCGCAGATGAACGCGATGGATAGTGCCACGCGTAACGCGGGCGATACGATCAATCGCCTGACCATCCAGTATAACCGGACCCGCCAGGCGGCGATCACGACTGAGCTGGTGGAAATCATTTCAGGCGCGGAGGCGTTGTGAAGCGACTGCTGATCCTTGCGGCTGTAACGGCGCTTGCCGGTTGCGGGCCGAAAGCACCTGAAAAAAAGCCGATACCGGCGCCGACGCCGCTCGTCCCCGGCGGCTGGGCGAAGATTTTCGCGAGCCCTGCCGATACCATCGATGTGATGAACCGGCTCGGCTTTCGCATCGGTGCCTATGCGCCGAAGGGCGACGTCTACAAGGCCGTCGGTATCCCGACGATGATGGGCCGCTCGGAAGCACCAAAGCCCAACATCAGCAATGTCGAGCTGACCGGCACCGCCGACAAGCTGACAGCGGTGCGCTTTACCCTCGACCTGACCGATCTGGGTGATGACGGCTTTGCCAAGAAGCAGTTCGTCCAGACGATCACCATTCGTTTTCCGCAGCTCGGTGTCAGCGGTGCAGACGCCCTGACCCAGCCGATCATGTCTGAGCGGCCGATCACCGGTACCACCACCGGCGCGAATTACACGCTGACCCGCGATCTCCTGCCCGGCGGCAAGAACTTCCGCCGGCTCACCCTCACTTTCACGCCTGCGGGCTCCAGCCCCGCCACATCAAGCCCAAGGAACGGATAATGGCAACCGCCCCCGACACGCTCGCCCCGAAGGCGATCACCAACAATGTAGGCCGCATTTCGCAGGTCATCGGCGCCGTCGTCGACGTGACCTTCGAGGATGATCTGCCCGCCATTCTCAACGCGCTTGAGACGAGCAACAACGGCAACCGCCTCGTTCTGGAGGTTGCGCAGCATCTCGGCGAGAACACCGTCCGCACGATCGCGATGGATGCGACCGAGGGTCTGACCCGCGGCCAGACCGTGACCGACACCGGCTCGCAGATCCGCGTGCCAGTCGGCCCCAAGACGCTTGGCCGCATTCTCAACGTCATCGGTGAGCCGATCGATGAGCGCGGCGATGTTGGCCACACCGATACCATGCCGATCCACGCGCCTGCCCCGCTGTTCGTCGACCAGTCGACCGAGAGCGCCATTCTGGTGACGGGCATCAAGGTCATCGATCTGCTCGCGCCTTATGCCAAGGGCGGCAAGATCGGCCTGTTCGGGGGCGCCGGCGTCGGCAAGACCGTGCTGATCCAGGAACTGATCAACAACATCGCCAAGGGGCACGGCGGCACCTCGGTGTTCGCCGGCGTCGGCGAGCGCACCCGCGAGGGCAATGATCTCTACCACGAATTCCTCGACGCAGGCGTCATCGCCAAGAACGAGGCCGGTGAGGCGATCTCCGAAGGCTCCAAGGTGGCGCTGGTTTATGGCCAGATGAACGAGCCGCCGGGCGCCCGCGCCCGCGTTGCGCTGTCGGGCCTGACGATCGCTGAATATTTCCGCGATGTCGAAGGGCAGGACGTGCTGTTCTTCGTCGACAACATCTTCCGCTTTACCCAGGCGGGTTCGGAAGTGTCGGCGCTGCTCGGCCGCATTCCGTCGGCCGTGGGCTATCAGCCAACCCTGTCGACCGACATGGGCGCGCTGCAGGAGCGCATCACCTCGACCAACAAGGGGTCGATCACCTCGGTGCAGGCGATCTATGTGCCTGCCGACGATTTGACCGATCCAGCGCCTGCCACCTCGTTCGCCCACTTGGACGCAACGACCGTGCTCAACCGCGCGATTTCGGAACTCGGCATCTACCCGGCGGTCGATCCGCTCGACTCGACCAGCCGCGTGCTCGAACCCCGCGTCGTCGGTCAGGAGCATTACGATACTGCGCGTGCCGTTCAGGCGACACTCCAGAAGTACAAATCGCTGCAGGACATCATCGCCATCCTCGGCATGGACGAGCTTTCCGAAGAAGATAAGCTCACCGTCAGCCGCGCGCGCAAGATCCAGAAGTTCCTGTCGCAGCCCTTCCACGTGGCCGAGGTTTTCACTGGCATCTCGGGCAAGTTCGTCCAGCTCGAAGATACCGTGAAGAGCTTCAAGGCAGTCGTCGACGGCGAATATGATCACTTGCCGGAAGCAGCCTTTTACATGGTCGGCGGCATCGACGAAGCCATCGCCAAGGCTGAGAAGCTGGCACAGGAAGCGTAAGACACTTTTTCTAGCCCTCTCCTGCTGACGCGGGAGAGGGTTCAGGGACCAAATTCATGCTGCACTTCGAACTCGTGACCCCGGAGAAACTCGTCCGTTCAGAGGACGTGTACATGGTCGTCGTCCCCGGCTCGGAGGGCGATTTCGGTGTGCTGCACGGCCATGCCCCCGTCATGTCGACGGTGCGCGACGGGAACCTGCACATCTACAAGACCGACAAGGCAGAGCCAGAGATGCTGCCGATCCGCGGCGGTTTTGCCGAGGTCAACGAGCGCGGGCTGACGATCCTGGCGGAACAGGCCGGCTGAATACTGCCCCCCGGGCGTTAACCGGGCGCTAACCATCTGGCGGCACCTAGTCGTTATGGACATGAGCGCCACCCCGTTCATTGCTGATTTCTCGCCGGCCCCGCGCGGCCGCAGGCTTTCTCGCGTGATCAGCCTGTTGGTCGCGATGGTGGCGGTGTCGTTGCTGCTCCATTGGCAGCGTTACGGTACGCCGCTCGCAGGCCTTGATGAGCAATTCTATCTGCTGGTGGGTGACCGGATGTGGCAGGGTGCCCTGCCCTATGTCGACCTCTGGGATCGCAAGCCCGCCGGCCTGTTCCTCGTCTATGCCGCCATCCGCGCTCTGCCTGGGGACGGAATCCTCGCCTATCAGCTGGTCGCATCGCTGTTCCTGGGTGCAACCGGCTGGATCGTCGCGCTGATCGCACGTCGGACAACGGGGTGGGCAGCGGCGGCAATGGCGGGTTGCCTCACCATCGGCGGCGCGGTGCTGATGAGCGAAGGGATGGGCGAAGCGCCGATCTTCTACGATTTGTTCACCGCCATGGCTGTCCTTTGGGTGCTGCAGGTAAAGGACAACCCCGGGGCCGGCTACGCGACTTGGCTTGGCAACGGGGCCATGCTGCTCTGCGGCCTCGCCATCACCGTCAAGACCGTTGCGCTGTTCGAAGGCGTGGCATTGGGGCTGACGCTCATCATCGTCTGCGCACGTGCAGGTGCCACATGGCATGCCCTGGCGCGGCATGTGGTGGTTTGGGCGGCGCTGGGCATCTTGCCGATGGCCGCCATCGCGGCATTTTATGCCGCCATTGGCCATGTCGACGCCTTCTGGTTTGCCAATGTCGAATCGATTCTGCGCCGGGCCGGTGGTGGCGTTGGCGATGATGAGGCCCGCGCGGCCCAGCTTGCTGCCACGCTCATCCTGGTCACGCCACTGCTTATCCCCGCCGTCCTCGGCCTCGCGCGGACAAGCCCGGCCATAAGGCATGACCGGCCGGTACTGATCGGGTGGGCAGGCGCCACTTTCATCGGCCTGCTCTCCATCGGCTATTTCCATTTCCACTATGCCGTGCCGATGATCGCGCCGCTCGCCGTCCTGTGCGCGCAGGCTGCGGAGCGCGGCTGGCCAGCGCGGCTCGGCTTGATCGCCGTGCTGGCCGGGTGCGCCTGGCTGGCGCCCCTGAGCAGCGCCGGAACGCGCGTCGACAAACGGGATGTCGCCGCGTTGCTCCGCGCGCTTCCGCCACAGGTCCAGCATCAATGCCTGTTGATGCTCGAAGGGCCGGCTATCGTTTATTATCTGTCGCATGCCTGCCTGGCCTCGCCTTATGCCTTTCCTGGTCATTTCACGACGCCGGGCGAGAGGGCAGCCCTTGGCAAACCCATCGGTGAGATCATCGATAAGGCGCTGGCGGCCAGACCTGCGGCGATCATCACGCCGGCCACGGTCGCTGATCCTGCCCTTCGCGCGCGCCTCCAACGCGCCTATCGCGCATCCTCGCCCATCCACATTCGGCTCTATGCGGGTGTCGATACGCCACTAACCGTCTGGATTCGGCGCGATATCGTTCATCCGGCGATGGCGACGCAAATTGGTTAGTAAATTCGCAAAGCTTCGTCGCTACGTCGTTGTCATTGAAGTTGAAGGGCAACGATAATGAGTGCGTTTGGCCGCCGTAGCGGAACAGGATCGAGCACCCCCGCACGACCCGCTTTCGGCATTGCTGCGCCGATGCAGGGCGGCGCTGCGGCACGCCCGGCCGATATCGACGGGCGCGATCAGTTTCCGCCGATCAATGCGGCTCCGTTGCCGCCGATCGATGCAGCCGCTGCCGCCATGTCCGGCAACATGCCAGGTTCCGCCATGGACGCGATGCAGCGCCTGCAGGACCGCCAGGCCTCATCGGGTGATGCCGGCCAGTCGAAGATGGAAGGCTTCGAAACCTCGATCCACAAGATCAAGGAACAGGTGCTGCCGCGCCTGCTCGAACGCGTCGATCCCGAAGCCGCCGCCACGCTCAACAAGGATGAGCTGGCCGAGGAATTCCGCCCGATCATCGGCGAAGTGCTCGCCGAGCTCAAGCTCACGCTCAACCGCCGCGAGCAGTTCGCGCTCGAAAAGGTGCTGGTCGATGAGCTGCTCGGCCTCGGACCGCTCGAGGAGCTGCTGGCCGATCCGAACATCTCGGACATCATGGTCAATGGTCCCGAGCAGACCTATATCGAGCGCAAGGGCAAGCTCGAGCTCGCCAATATCCAGTTCCGCGACGAGGAGCATCTGTTCCAGATCGCGCAGCGCATCTGCAACTCGGTCGGCCGCCGCGTCGACCAGACCACGCCGCTCGCCGACGCCCGTCTGAAAGACGGTTCGCGCGTCAACGTCATCGTGCCGCCGCTCAGCTTGCGCGGCACCGCAATCTCAATTCGTAAATTCTCCGCCAAGCCGATCACGCTTGATATGATGGCGGGCTTTGGCAGCATGTCCCCCAAAATGGCGACCGCGCTGAAAATCGCCGGAGCGTGCCGCTTCAACGTCGTTATCTCGGGCGGTACGGGCTCGGGCAAGACGACGATGCTCAACGCCTTGTCGAAGATGATCGACCCCGGCGAGCGCGTGCTGACGATCGAAGACGCCGCCGAACTCCGCCTGCAGCAGCCACACTGGCTGCCGCTCGAAACGCGCCCGCCCAACCTCGAAGGTCAGGGCGAAATCAGCATCCGCGATCTCGTGAAAAACGCGCTGCGTATGCGGCCTGACCGGATCATCCTGGGCGAAATTCGTGGCCAGGAATGTTTCGATCTGCTCGCTGCGATGAACACCGGCCATGACGGCTCGATGTGTACGCTTCACTCCAACTCCCCGCGCGAGGCGCTGGCGCGTATGGAAAACATGGTGATGATGGGCGACATCAAGATGCCCAAGGAAGCGATCAGCCGCCAGATCGCCGATTCGATCGACCTCATCATCCAGGTGAAGCGCCTGCGCGACGGTTCGCGCCGCGTCACCAACATCACCGAGGTGATCGGCATGGAGGGCCCCGTGATCGTCACGCAGGAGCTGTTCAAGTTCGAATTTATCGATGAAAGCGCCGACGGCAAGATCATGGGTGAATATCGCTCGATGGGCCTGCGCCCCTACACGCTGGAAAAGGCCCGCCAATATGGCTTCGACCAGGCCTATCTGGAAGCCACGCTCTAAGCCGTGTCGGCACCCTTAGTATCAGGGTAATGATTGACTGATGTCCCGCCTTGCCATTCTCCCTGCGATATTGCTCGTCGCCGGGGCGCCGCCCCCTCCCCCGCCGCCGCCGCCACCATCGACGGCGGTATCGACGCTGGCTGCCGATAGCGAAAATCAGTGGGTCCCGTTTGATCTGACGCCTGGCAATCAGGTCCGCTTCACCATCCAGATCAACGGGCAGCGCGCGGTCGCCGTCCTCGATACCGGGGTCAGCGGATCGGTCCTGTCGCGTAGCTTTGCTGCAGCCTCGCGACTGAAAGTTCAGCCCCGCGGCAGCGCGAGCGCGATCGGCGGCAATGTCGCGATCGGCTGGACCCCGGTCCAGACCATCGCCTTTGGCGGCATGGTCCGGCGCGGCGGCGGGATGACGGTCACTACGCTGCCTGCCATCGCCACCGGAAGCACAACGCCGGTTGACGTGCTGGTCGGCCACGATTTGGTCGATGCCTATGCGCTCGACATCGATTATCAGGCCATGCGGTTTCGCCTGTTGAAATCGGGCCGCCTGCCGTTTCGCGGCACCAGCGCACCACTCGCCATCGGTGCGAAGCAGAATGTCTATGTCACTGAAATATCGCTTGGCGGCCAGCGGCTTACGCCCATGGTCGTGGATACCGGTGACGGATCGTCGCTGACGTTGTCGCAGGAATCGTTCCGCGCCGCCCGCATCACGGGGCTCACCACAACCACCACGATCGCTTATGGGCTCGCCGGGCCACTGGTGACCGATCTCGCCATCCTGCCGAGTCTGTCGGTGGGGCGGCTCGAGGCGCACAATGTCGAAGTCCGGATCGAGCGACGCGGCGGCTTTTCGCAAATTATCGGCGCTGCCGGGCGGATCGGGTCGGCCTTCCTCCAGCAATATCGCGTTCTGCTCGATCCGACGGCCGGCCATATGGTGCTGGGGGCAACGGGCAGCACCGGCGCACTACCAATGCGCTCGACCAGTGGCATCCTGGTGACCGCGGAGAACAACAACCGCCTGCGCGTCCTGCATGTCATGCGCGGCAGCCCCGCCGAGTCAGGCGGCTGGAAGGCGGGCGATTTGATCTGCTCGATCGATGGCACCCCGGTGCCGGCCGATTACAGCGGCAGCAGCCTCAGCACCTGGTCGATCGGCCACCCCGGGCGCGTTGTGTCGCTGGGCGTGTGTGATCGCGAAACAAGGCAGCTCACACTCTCCCAATTTTATTGATCGCACGCCCTCAGGCCTGAAACGCAACGCTCGCCAAAATCGCCGCTGCGATCAACGCGAGCATCTGCACCGTTGGCCAGTCGACGATGCCGACCGAATCCAGGTCATCGCGGTTGCGCCGGCGCCAGTCGCGCCAGCCGCTGAACACAGCGATTGCCACCGCCAGTCCCGCTCCCGTCCAAAGCCCTGCTTGCATCGCCTTCCTTCGCTCGCCACAAGGCGCGGTAATCAGTCGCTTACCCCAAAGGAGTCGTGATGCGCCCAACAATGATCCTGGCCAGTATCGCCGCCATTGCCACCGCAGGCGTCGGCATCGCCGCCACCCAGACCCCCTCTGCCGACATCGTCGCCGCCGTCAAGGCCAGCAGCCGTACGCCTGCCAATGTTGCCCGCGATGCCTTTCGTCATCCGGCGGAAACGCTGGCCTTTTTTGGCGTAAAGCCAACCGACACCGTCGTCGAAATCTGGCCGTCGGGCGGCTGGTATACCGAGATTCTCGCGCCCTATACCGCTCGGGGAACGCTTTACGCCGCCGCTGCTTCGGACAATGCGCGCAAGGGCGTGCTCGCGCTGCAAGCCGCGCGGCCCGATGTCTATGGCAAGATCAAGTTCGCCACCTTCCCGACCAGCGATCCCACAACCGGCGTCCCAGCCGGCACGGCAGATGTCGTGCTGACGTTTCGTAACGTCCACAACTGGAGCTTTGGCGCGACCGACCAGACCCAGGCCGCGTTCGACCAGATGTTCGCGATGCTCAAGCCCGGCGGCACACTTGGCCTGGTCGAGCATCATCTGCCCGAAAACGCCGGTAGCATTACCGAAGCGAAGAGCGGCTACATGAAGAAATCGTCGGTTATCGCCTTTGCGACCAGGGCGGGTTTCAAGCTGGTCGGCGAAAGCCAGATCAATGCGAACCCCAAGGACACGCATGATTATCCAAAGGGCGTCTGGACCCTGCCGCCCAACTATGCGGAAAAAGACGTCGGTCGGGCGCTCTACGCGGCGATCGGCGAAAGCGATCGCATGACCCTGAAGTTCGTCAAGCCGCGTTAAATGCCATGACCGCTCCCCAATCGTCGCACATCGGCCTCTGGAAGCGGATCGTCGGTCCCGCAACGAGCAACGGCGACACGCTGTTGATCGTTGCGGCGATGCTGGTGAGCATTCCGCTGGCCGCCGCGGCCATTGTCGCGGACGGCGGGCAGGGTTGGCTTTGGTGGCAATGGCTGGTCGTGTTGGCGCTCGCCAGCGATCTTGGCGGCGGCATGCTGGCAAACATGCTCCCGGCGACAAAGCGCTGGTATCATAGCCCCGGCTCGCCGGACTGGCGCCTGCTGGGCTTTACCGCCATTCATCTGCACCTGCCGGTCATGGCGCTGATGCTGCCGGCGTGGATGCCGATGCAGGCGGCGTGGCTCGGTTATATCTGGCTGCTCGGCGGCGCGGTTCTGCTGCTCGCCGTGCCCATGCGGCTACGCTTGCCCGCAGCGCTGGCGATCTCCGTCATCGGCACCGTCCTGCTCGCACGGCTCGTCCCGCTTGATAGCGCGCTTGGCTGGATGCCGCTGGTCTTGTTCCTGAAGCTGCTCGCCGGGCACATGATCCCGCCGGAGCGCACCTGAACCCTATTTGTCGAGCCGCTCGATCTTTTCCTGAAGATTGTGCAGTTCAGCCTTCAGCGCGGCGATCTCTTCATCCTTCTTGGCTGCCTGATCGGGCTTGCCGCCGGGCTTGAATGCCGCCGTCGCCGCTTCGAACATCGCGATGTTGCGCTTGGCGATCTCGGCAAAGGGCGAATGGGCAAACGCCCCTTCCACCGCTGACTTGAACTGCGCCTGGTTGCGACGAAACCCCTCCATCGACGCTTCGAGATACCCCGGCACCATCGCCTGCATCGAATCGCCGTACATCGAGATCAACTGGCGCAGGAAATTCACCGGCAGCATCGTCTGCCCGCGTGATTCTTCTTCCATGATGATCTGGGTCAGCACATTATGCGTAATGTCGTCGTCGGTCTTGGCATCGACCACCTTGAAGTCGCGGCCCTCGCGCGTCATCGCGGCGAGGTGCTCGAGCGTGATGTAGGACGATGTTTCGGTGTTGTAGAGCCGACGATTGGCGTATTTCTTGATGATGACGACGCCGTCATCAGCGACAGTTTTTTTCATGGGAGGTTCCCCCGAGGGTGCATGAAACGCCTCTAACACCCTTTTATGCCGCGCCGCAACACGGGCCCCGTCCGCTCCCGCTTTTCCTTGAGTTGCTGCGCAGCGAGACCGCAGCATCGCCCGCGCGCCGGGCGGCTGCGCTGGCTGGTCTCGCCGCCTATCAAGCGGCCGACCGTGGACCGCGACGGCGGATGGCGCGGGTAACGAACCGGCGGGGTCGCGCCGTGCTGCGCGATTATGGCGGCAGCGGGCGGCCGGTGCTCTTCGTGCCCTCGCTCATCAACCCGCCCTTCATCCTCGATCTTACCCGTCGCCAATCATTGCTGCGCTGGCTCGCCAAGCAAGGGCACCGCGTGCTGCTGCTCGATTGGGGCACGCCCGGTGCCGCCGCGCGCGACATGGATATCGACGCGCATGTCGAAAAGCTGCTGATCCCCCTCATCCGCAAGCTGCCCGAGCCGCCCATTCTCGTCGGCTATTGCCTGGGCGGGACGATCGCCGCCGCCGCCGCCTGCCGTACTGCCGTCGCCGGGCTCGCGATGATCGCCGCCCCCTGGCACTTCAGCGGCTTCGATGATCGCGCCCGGCAGCGCATCACGGGGCTATGGGCCAGCGCTCGCCCGGTTTGCGAAACGATGGGGCTGGTGCCGATGGAAGTGCTCCAAAGCGGCTTTTGGCAGCTCGATCCTGCCCGCACGATCACCAAATACGAAGCCTTCGCCGCCCTGCCCCCCGACAGTCCCGACGCGCGCGGTTTCATCGCGCTGGAGGATTGGGCGAATGCCGGCGCGCCGCTCACCTTTGCGGCAGGCGCGCAGATGTTCGATCAGTTCTTCGCAAAAGACCTGCCCGGCAGCGGCGAGTGGCGCATCGGCGGCCACGTCATCGCGCCGCAAAAGCTGGTCTGCCCAACGCTCGACATCGTCTCGCTGCATGACCGGATTGTTCCTGCCGCCAGCGCCGCCGGCTTCGCCAACCGCCGCGAACTGGCCGCCGGGCATGTCGGCATGGTGGTCGGCAGCAAGGCCCATGACCAGCTCTGGCTGCCGCTTGCCAACTGGCTAAACGAGATCGATCGGCCTAGAGCGGGCTAAATCCTATCGCCTCAGCACCGGAGCTATTCGCATGACCGATATCGTCATCACCGCCGCCAAGCGTACCCCCGTCGGCAGCTTCCTCGGCGCTTTCGCGTCGACGCCAGCGCACGAACTCGGCCGCATCGCGATCGAAGCCGCGATGGCGCAGGCGGGCATCACCGGGGAAGACGTATCGGAAGTCATCCTCGGCCAGGTCCTCACCGCTGCACAGGGCCAGAACCCCGCGCGCCAGGCATCGATGGCCGCCGGCGTGCCGAAGGAAATTCCCGCCTGGGGCGTCAACCAGGTCTGCGGCTCCGGCCTGCGTGCGGTCGCGCTCGCTGCTCAAGCCGTCGCCACGGGCGATTCTACCATTGTCATCGCTGGCGGCCAGGAATCGATGTCGCTCTCGCCGCACGCACAGTTCCTGCGCGCGGGGCAGAAGATGGGCGACCTCCAGCTGATCGACACGATGATCAAGGATGGCCTGATCGATGTCTTCAACGGCTATCATATGGGCATCACCGCCGAAAATCTCGCCGAGAAATACCAGGTCACCCGCGCGGACCAGGACGCGTTTGCCATCGCTTCGCAGAACAAGGCATCCGCCGCCCGCGCCGAGGGCCGCTTCAAGGATGAAATCGCCCCCGTCACCATCAAGGGTCGCAAGGGCGACACGGTCGTCGAGCATGACGAATATATCCGCGACGGCGCAACGATAGACGGCGTGTCCGGCCTCAAACCCGCCTTCAAGAAAGACGGCACCGTCACCGCCGCCAATGCCAGCGGCCTCAACGACGGCGCCGCCGTCCTCGTCATCATGACCCGCGCCGAGGCCGAGCGTCGCGGCTCCCCCATCCTCGCGCGGATCGCCAGCTGGGCTTCGGCGGGTGTCGATCCGTCGATCATGGGGATCGGCCCCGTCCCGGCCACCCGCCGCGCGCTCGAAAAGGCCGGCTGGGCGATCGGCGATCTCGATCTCATCGAATCGAACGAGGCCTTCGCCGCGCAGGCGCTGTCGGTAAACAAGGAACTCGGCTGGGATCCCGCGAATATCAACGTCAATGGCGGCGCCATCGCGATCGGCCACCCGATTGGTGCCTCGGGTGCGCGCGTCCTTACAACCCTGCTCTACGAAATGGGCCGCCGCGACGCCAAAAAGGGCCTTGCCACCCTGTGCATTGGTGGCGGCATGGGCATCGCGCTTTGCGTCGAGCGCTGAGACACTTGCCGAGACGTAAGATTGTGTGCCTGCCCCGGGGATCTTGGCATTAAAATGTCACAAGTGTTGTAATCGGGATACATTTAGCCACGAATGTTGCTGGCGTCCCTTTAATGCACTTACAACCATATTGCATATTTCTTACGCTCCGACATGAGTGGGCCTGTTAGGGCAAACCCGCTCGCTAACAGGGGCATATCCATGAACATCAACCGACTATTGGGCGCGACGGCGCTTGTGGGCATTTTAGTAAGTTTTCCGGTTGTTGCATCGGCCAAGGCGGCAGCTGCCGCAAAGCCAGCATCTGCCGTTGACGAAGCCGCAGCAGGCGCCGCCGCAACGGGCGAATCGCCGGCGGCAACACCAGAAGCCGACGCCGACAAGGCGATCGTCATTACCGGATCACGCATCCGTCGGCCGAACGACGAATCGACCGTGCCGATCACCACAGTCACGGCAGAACAGATTCTGTCGCAGGGCCGCATCTCGATCGGCGACGTGCTGAACGATCTGCCGCAGCTGCGCTCTTCGTTCAGCTCGCAGAACTCGACCAGCGGCCTCGGTACGCGCGGTGTCAACTTCCTCGATCTTCGCGGCCTCGGCCGCTCGCGCACGCTGGTGCTGATCAACGGTCGCCGTCACGTTTCGGCAGACATCATCAACAACGGCAGCGCCGTCGACATCAACACGTTCCCGACCGATCTGATCGAGCGCGTCGACATTGTGACCGGCGGCAACTCGTCGATCTACGGTTCTGACGCGATCGCGGGCGTCGTCAACTTCATTACCAAGCAGGATTATGAAGGCCTGAAGATCCGGCTGCAGAGCGGCATCAGCTATCGCGGCGATGCGGGCAACCAGCTCGCAACAATCGTGGCTGGTAAGAATTTCGCTGACGGTCGCGGCAACGTCGCAGTCAATCTCGAATACGCGCATCAGGACGATTACTACGGTTCGAACCGTACGAACCTGCGCCAGAATGACGGCTTCGTGACGGTGGATACCGATCCGGCCGGTACGCCAAACGGCTCGGACGGCGTGCCCGATGCGATCTTCCTGCGCGACATTCGCTCGTCGACGATTTCGCGGGCAGGCCAGATTGGCATTCGTCAGCCGGCAACCGGCGCGCTGTGCGGCGTCGATTCCGTCGGCAGCGCGTTCACCTGCGGCTATATCTTCAATCCGGATGGCACACTTACCCCGCAGACTGGCTTGCGCGTTGGCCTGGGGCCGAACGGCAGCTACCTTGGCGGCAACGGCGACACCCGTCGTCTCGGCAACCTTCTGGCGCTGCAGCCAAACGTGACTCGCTATGCCGCGAACCTGATTGGTCACTTCGAGATCACACCGGCAATCGTGCCGTTCGTTGAGGCCAAGTATGTCCGCACCGATTCGTTCGGCACGCAGAGCGGCCCGTTCTTCTCGCAGGGGACGACGCTGGGTGACGGCATTGCCATCGCTGGCCTGACGGATCGGTCCTACGGGTCCACCACTGGCCTTGTGAACCGCGAAGGTATCCGGATCGATAACCCGTATCTGACCGCCCAGGCCCGCACGTTGCTGACCCAGCAGCTGACGGCAGCGGTCAATGCGAACATCAACCCCAATACCGGTGCCGCGCTTTCGGCAGCCAATCGCACCATTCTGCTCAACCAGCTGACCGATGGCAGCTTCCGCTTCAGCAACCGCAAGAACTACGAGGAATTCCCGTTCCGCGACGAGCAGCTGCGTCGTGAAACCTATCGTGTTGTTGCGGGTGTCCGTGGCCAGTTCAACGATGACTGGAACTACGAAGTGTCGGTCAACTATGGCAAGCACACCGAAAGCAACGTCATCACCGGCAACGTCAACACCCAGCGCTTCCTGCTTGCGCAGGACACGGTGGTGAGCGGCGGACAGATTGTCTGCCGGTCGCGGGTTGATGCCCGCTATGCCGGTACCGATCGTGCAGGCAATCCAGCCCAGCTCGCAGCGGACATCGCCGCCTGCGTTCCGCTGAACCCCTTCGGCTTCGACGCATCGAGCCAGGGCGCCCGCGACTATGTCCTGCAGACCACGACCGCAAACGGCCGGGCAAGCCAGCTGACCGTGACGGGTTTCGTCTCGGGTGATTCCAGCCAGCTGTTCGAACTGCCCGGCGGCCCGATCGGCTTCTCGTTCGGCGGCGAATATCGCCGTGAAACGCTGAAGTACACGCTCGATCCGATCACCCAGGCAGGGTACGCCTTCTACAACGCGATCCCAAGCTTCAACGCCCCGGCGTTTGAAGTGAAGGAAGGCTTTGCCGAAGTTAACGTGCCGCTGATCAAGGACGTGTTCCTGCTCAAGGAACTGACCCTGTCCGGTTCGGCACGCGTTGCCAGCTATGGCGGCGCTGTCGGCACCCAGGTGGCCTATAGCGGTGGCGCGGATTGGCGCCCTGTTGATCAGTTGCGCTTCCGCGGCACCTATTCGCGGTCGGTGCGTGCGCCGTATCTGGGCGAGCTTTACAGCCCGCAGTCGCAGAACTTTACGCCTGCACCTGCGGATCCTTGCTCGGCACGCAACATCGGCACCGGGTCTTCTACCCGTGCGGCAAACTGCGCCGCTGCGGGCCGCCCGGCAAACTATGACTATGTCTACACCTCATCGCTCCAGATCCTCAGCGGTGGTAACCCCAACCTGAGCGCAGAAACCTCCACGTCCTATACGGTCGGTGGGGTTTGGCAGCCTAAGTTCTTGCCTGGGCTGACAATCTCGAGCGATTATTACAACGTGCAGGTCAACAATGTGATCACGTCGGTCACGGCGCAGAACATTTTGAACCTCTGCTACGACTCGCCGACGCTGAACAACCCATTCTGCCCGCTCTTCCAGCGTGCAGGGGCAGGGGGTGGTCCCCGTGGTGAAGAAGCGTTCCGCGTGATCGAAGGGTCGCTGCTCCAGTCTTCGGCAAACTTCGCCAAGCTGATCGCACAGGGTGTCGATACCAACATCGCGTACAACCATCGCTTCAACTGGGGTACGGTCAGTGCCACGGGCGTCTGGACGCACGTGTTCCGTCGTTCGAACTTCACCAACCCGGCGACCCCAACCTTCGAAAACGTCATCGTTTCCGAACTGGGTGATCCGCGCGATGCGTTCAACATCAGCGTCGATCTGAAGCTTGGCAAGTTCACGCTTGGCTATGGCTTCCGGTGGCTCTCCGGCATGTATCTGAACACCTATGAGGACTATAACCCCCTCAACGGCCAGCCGCCGCAGAACGCCGATTTTGCTGACGTCAAGCTGTACCCGGTGGTCACCTACTCGGACGTGCGCATCGGTTACGATGTGAACGATCGGTTCAACACCTATCTGGGTGTGACCAATCTGGGCGACACCCAGCCACCATATGGCTTGACCGGTGTTGGCTCCGGTTCGGCGATCTACGACAACCGCGGCCGCTACATGTTCGTGGGCGTTATCGCGAAATTCTGATCCAACGCTTGGACTGGAATGGAAGCGGGCCGGGGGTTCTCCCCCGGCCCGTTTTCTTTGGGCGGCGCATCGCCTATACCAAAGAGCAATGACTGAAGGAGCAACAACGCGGGCGACAGCACTCGCTGCGGCGGGCGCAACGGCGGATGCGTTGGCGCTTCTTGGCGCCGCCGGTGACGCGGGCGATGTCAATGCGCTGATGCAGCTGGCCGTCTGGCGCCTCACCGGCCAGTTCATCAACCGCGATCTGCCCGCTGCACGCGCGCTGTTGCGACGCGCCGTGTCGATCGGCCATGTCGATGCCGCCCTCATGGAAATCGCGCTGGTCGCCAATGGATCGGGCGGCGCGGCGGACTGGGGCGCAGCGCTACAACTGCTGGACGTTGCCGCAAAGGCCGATCCGGTCGCAGCCGCCCACCGCCAGTTGCTGGCGGCGATGGATCTGGGTCCCGATGGCAAGCCGCGCACGCCTCCGCCGCTCACACGGCTCAGCACGGCACCCAATATCTGGCTGGCGCGCGGCTTTCTGACGCTGGCGGAATGCAAGCACATTGCAGAGGCGGCGCTGGAGCTGCTCGGCCCTGCCTATGTCATTGATCCTGCCTCGGGGCGGCAGGTCGCCCACCCGATCAGAACGGGCCATCATGCCGCGATCGGACCGGCTAGGGAGGATCTTGTCGTCCGCGCGATCAACCACCGGATCGCAGCGGTCAGCGCGACCCAAACCGATCAGGGTGAGTCGTTGACGGTGCTCCACTACGCGGTCGGCCAGCAATATCGGCCCCATGTCGACACGATCGCCGGCGCGCAGAATCAGCGCATCAAGACGGTGCTGCTCTATCTGAACGAAGGCTATGGCGGCGGCGAAACGCTGTTTCTGCACAAAAAGCTGAAAGTTGCCGCGCGCGCCGGTGACGCTGTTATCTTCGATAATGTCCTGCCCAATGGTCAGACCGATCCGACCACCCAGCACGCCGGGTTACCGGTCACGCGCGGTACAAAATGGCTGGCAACGCGCTGGATCAGGGCAAACCGGCATGATCCGTGGAACCACGGCGCTGATTGATCGGCGTCTGCCGCGCGTCAGAACCAGGATCGATCCAGGCGTCGTCCCAGGCCGGTCAGCAGTTCATATTGCGACTGTCCCGCCAGGGCGGCCAGCTGCGGCAGATCATAGGCTATCGTCACCCAGTCGCCC
>JBBQHG010000007.1:0-30257 GCA_038323755.1 Sphingomonadales bacterium | reverse complement strand
GTGCCTGACCCGCTGTTTCTAGCCTCGGCCGGCTACGCGCTGGATAGGGAATTGCTGGAGCGCGCGCGCGCCTGGGAGGAACGAGAAGATCGGGCCTATTGGCGCGGCGACGATTCCGGAACCCCCGATTACCGCGAACTGAAGGATTCGCCGCGGGTGATCGTAACCAAGCTGTCGGTCCAATATCCTGAGCATGTAGATGCCAGAATCGTGCATGTCGATCAGACGCCAGGCTGGGAAGCACGCAAGCATTTTTATAACGATTACAGCATTATCGACGAATCCGAGCCGCAACCGTCGATGGGCGATTATCGATATCAGATCGACATGGACGGCAATGGCAGTGACTGGCGCGGCCTTTTCTCCAAGCTGTTGACGGGGGCACCCGTCCTCAAGGTGGAATCCGATCTGGGGTTCAAGCAATGGTATTATGACCGGCTGGAGCCCATGATCAATTTCGTCCCTGTCCGAAGCGATGCCAGCGACTTGATCGACAAGCTCCAATGGCTCCGGGCAAATCCGGAGGAAGCCGCCAGAATCGGCCAAGCCGGTCGGGCGTTGGCGTTATCGATCACCTACGAACGAGCAATCGAAGACGGCAAGCAGGTCGTCGCGCGACTGGTCGAGACCAACCGCCGCTTGCTGAGGCGCCATCCCCTGCATCGTTAGTGCAAGTGGCGGGCGGTCATCGATCGAACGAACGCTTTGGCGAAGTGGCGGCCCGTCGATGACAGAGACGTTCTCCTTGTCATCAAACTGCCGCTTAATCGCAACAACAAGAAGCCATGCACATTGCTTGAATGTCAGCACTTTTGCGCACCTTGGGTTGCATTTTTTGCCAGCAAGAGCCTATAGCCTGTGTGCCTAGCCAATCGGAATTGTTCATTGTCGTCACCAGTTAGCAAAATCCCCGATGCGCATAATGCCGCGACTTTGTGTCCTTTTTTTTCGTTTGATAATAGCGGGTTCCGGCCTCTCCCGCTGTGCGTCTGGCATTCGGTAATAGTAGAGCCTTGCGGCAAGCCATCGATATGACGCGCTTGTTTCTTGACGGGTTTGCGCTGCGGTTCCCGCGAACCGGTGTTGTGAACTATATTTACAACATCGCCAGCCTGATGAACGGCGATCCGCGGATGGACGTAACCGTGCTGCTCGGTGACCTGAATTTTGCCGATAATGCCGTCGGCGAGCTCGCCAAATCGATGGACCATCGGCTGGTCTGTGACGGGCTCAGCGAGCGTCTGGCACGCAAATCGCTTGGCGCACTTTGGAACAACCCGGCAATGCCGTTGCCGCTTCCAGGCATCGTTACCAAGGTTACCGATCCGTGCGATGTGTACCACGCCACAGACCTGTATTTTCAGCCATCAGCCAAAGCAAAAAAGAATATCATTACAATTTATGATCTGACTACTGTATTATTTCCGGAATATCATGAGGCGCTAAACATTGAGAAGGACCGCCTAAAGGGCGAGCAACTTGCAAAGTTCGATCACATCGTCGCGATCTCGAATTCGACCCGCAATGACATTGTAGAACATTTCAAGGTTCCCGAGGAGCGTATTTCGGTGCTCCCATGCGGCGTTGATTCTGTGTACGAAGCCCCGGTTTTCCTACCGCGTGACGAGCTAACAAACGCCGTCAATATTCCGCAGAACATGCGATATATATTGAGTGTTTCGACGATTGAGCCGCGCAAAAATATCATTGGTGCATTGGAAGCTTTCCGAATATTCGCGACGCGAAATCCGTCGCTGAAGGATGTCGGACTGGTACTGTGCGGGCCAATGGGATGGTCCAATCAGTCACTTCAAAATTATCTCAAATCCTATCCTTTCTCTGATCGGGTGATCTTCTCCGGCTATGTGCCGTTGGATCTCATGCCCTCACTTTACCGCCATGCCGAACTGTTCATTTATCTCTCCTTTTATGAAGGCTTCGGTATCCCGATCCTGGAAGCGATGAAGTCCGGCTGTCCGGTTATATGCGGCAACAATTCTTCGCTGACCGAAGTGATTGGCGATTGCGGGCTGACCGTCTCCGCCCATGCGCCAAAAGACGCGTGCGACGCCATCGAAGCGATGCTGACCAATGCCGAGCTGTCGAGCCGCTGTCGCGAGATGGGCGCGCTGCGCGCCAAGGAGATGACCTGGGAGCGGCATGCCGACGGATTGAAGGATATCTATGGCGTGGGGCCGGCAGAGTACGCCAGCAAGAGTAAAGCGGTACCGCAAGGTGTCGGAGCACCCGACGATGCGCGTTACCAAGAATGGGTTGTCCGGCAGAACCGGACCGATCAAGCCGAAAGGGCTGAAATAGAGCGCCACATCAGCGCTATGATCGCGCGCCCGCATTTGACCATCTATGTGGACGGAGAAGACGGGGCGGCGCGCGACGCAACGCTGACAAGCCTTGACCGGCAGGTTTACTCGGCGTTCAGCGTTGCCGACGCCAAAGCGGTTACCGAGAAAGCGGACGACCCAGGCCTATTTGTGTATTTGCGGGCTGGCGACCAACTCCATTGGCGAGCGCTTTATGAATGCGCTTCAGCATACAACGCAGATCCGACGCTGGAGGTCATCACCTTCGACGAAGATGTCATGGCAGCGGATGGGACCCGATCTTCGCCATATTTCAAGCCGGAATGGAGCCCGGATCTCCTGGAAGCGACGAACTATATTGGATCGGCCGCCTGTTACGCATTGCCCCCGGCGCAGCAGATTTTTCCCACGTCATCGAACCTTTACGATTTCGTTCTGCGCTTCATGGAGGCAGACCGGTCGACCAAGCACGTCCGGCGAGTGCTGCTGCATCGCAGCGCCAGCACAGACGCACCGATTGCCGCAGCACAGGCCGAAGGCGAAATGGCGGCGTTGGCGGGGCGGCTCGCGCGGACCAGGCGAAATGGGTGCGTTGCGCCGGCAGCGAACGGATATGGCTGCTATCATGTCGCGCTGGCCCGCGAGCGCGAACCGCTGGTCTCGATCGTTATCCCCACCGCGGGCCGTGTCGTCGATTTCGACGGCATGCCGCATGATATGATCGTCTCATGCGTCGGGGCGATCGACCGCCGCACGACCTATTCCAATTATGAATATGTCATCGTGGACAATGGCGACTTCGATCGAAACCGGCTTGACCATATTTACGCCCGTCCCATTCGGTACGTCACGTTCGAGGACGAGATTTTCAATCTTTCCAAAAAGTTGGCGCTGGGCGCGGCGAAGGCAGCCGGGCCTTTTCTCATCCTGCTTAATGACGATATCGAGGTGATAACGCCCAACTGGATTGAACGCATGCTGGACCATTTCGCCAAGCCGCATGTCGGCCTGGTGGGGGCAAAGCTTTTATATCCCGATATGCGCATCCAGCACGCAGGCGTTGTTTCGAGCATGGGGCACTTCAAGCATGTCAACGGCCACTTGAAGCGCGATGATCCTGGCCGCTTTTTCAGCAACTTGGTGCCGCGCAACTATCTGGGCGTGACAGGCGCGGTAACGATGACACGTGCAGACCTGTTCTGCGAGCTCGGCGGCTATGACGAAGCAATGCCGATTTGGGCCAACGATCTCGATTATGCCCTGAAGATGCGCAAGCGGAATAGAACTGTTGTATATGACCCATCAATCGAATTAATTCACTTTGAAAAAGGGTCACTTCAGGAAAATAGCAACGCAAGCCATGAAGAACTTCTTTATAAAAGATGGGGCTATTTAACTAAAGATCCTTATTATAACGCCCATATGATGTTGAATGATTACCCTGAATACAGATTTTCACCTGCCATGATGGATATTTAGATAAAAATTCATCAGCGTAGGTAAATTTACATCAAAAAAAGGTCTGCAGGTCATCATGCCGGATTTAGATCCATATCCTTCGAATGTGCCAATGCAGCTGAATGATCTGCTCAAACTTCATGACGAGGAATTCCTGCGCGTTGCCTATCGTGCGATCCTCGGACGGGAAATCGACCGCAGCGGCGCGGAATCCTATCTGCGTCGACTGCGTTCGGGGGATGACCGGTTCGAAATTCTCGCGTCACTGCGCTATTCCCGGGAAGGTCGGCGCGTTGGCTCGCAGCTGCCGGGGTTGAAAAAAGCGCTCCGCGTGCATCGCTGGGCAGCCTATCCTGGCGCTCGCAAAGTGTTGCGCAAGATCGGGCTCGCAGGTCGTATCAGCAAGCGCCAGCGCCGCCTGAATGTGCTGGAAAACGAAGTGGGTCGGCTCGGCCTCAATCCGGGCGCCGTTCCCCCAGCGCGCGCGATGGATATGGTCCCTTCCAGGAAAATCGTTGGCAACGTCGCAACAGCAGCGCGGGCCTGGAACCAACGCCCGGCAATCGAGCGTATTCTTGTGCTCAAGCTCGACCATTTTGGCGATTTTTTTGTCGCCACGCGTGCATTTGCCACGTTGCGCAATGCCTGGCCCGATGCGCACATCACGCTGGTCTGTGGATCGTGGAACGTGAAGTTCGCCAATCAGCTGGGCTTATTTGACGAAGTCATGGCATTTGACTTTTCTCTGATGACCCCGTCGCGTCCCTATACAGGCAAAGCCAGCTGGGTTGGGCGCTGCGAGCCGATTACGAGCCTGCCCCTCACTCGATATGATCTGGCGATCGACTTGCGCCACGACATGGACACACGGCCCTGCCTGCTGTTTGTCGATGCCCCCTATAAGGCCGGTTATGACGACCAGTGGCAGCCATGGCCGAATGGCGGACGATCGCCGCTCAATATCAGCTTGAGCCAGACGGTCATGCACGCAGAATTGCGGTGTACAATTCTGGCGCAGCTTGCCGTGACCACGTTACAGCCGCCGCAAGATCACCCTATTTCACGCCTGATTCCGGACGCACCCGCACCGCTGCCATTCGAGCCCAAGCGCTATGTCGTCGTCTCGATGGGGGCGAGCGCGCGCAACAGGGAATGGGGTACCGAGAATTTCAGTGCCCTGTTGCAGCGCATCGTCCGTGAGTTCGACCTTTCGGTCGTGTTTGTGGGCGCCAAGGCTGACCGGGCGGCCAATGAGATGGTGGCCGCGGACTTGCCCCCGGGCCGCCATGCCGATGTCTCCGGCACGCCGTTTGAAGAGGCGCCATGGCTGATGAGCAATGCAGCGGGCTTTATCGGGTGTGATTCCGGTCCGGGGCACCTTTCGTCGTTGCTCGGCATTCCGACGGTGACCGTCTATGCTGGCGTCAGCGAACCGCAAATCTGGCAGCCGCTTGGCCCGAACGTGGCGATCGTCCATTCGCAGACCCCCTGCTCATATTGCCATAATACCAGCTGCAACTTTGATTTTCGGTGCATGCAGGAAATTTCGCCGGGTGATGTTTTCGAACAATTTTCAAAACTTTACGGTCGATCTATCGCTGAAACGCGCGCCCCCGAAAAATCGATCGCGCTCGCATAATGACGAGTATCTCTTCATGGGCAGATGAACGCCTGGGCGTATTTTATCTTGCGCGCGGCGCGGATGAACAAAGCCTCGACAAGTTCGCCAGCTTTGTAAAATCCTATCGGCATTTTGATGCCAAATTGCCTCATACGATGTACGTGATCTTCAAGGGGTTTTCATCTGCGACCCAGCTGAAGCGCGCGGAATTGGTATTTTCCACGATCGCCCACAGGCCGATATATTTGGAGGACGTTGGATTTGATCTCGGTGCCTATGCGTCTGCGGCGCTAAGGGTCGAAGAGTCGCATCTCTGTTTTCTTGGCACCTCCAGCCGTATCAACGCTGAAGGCTGGCTATTGAAGTTGTGGCGCTATCTGCGTCAGCCCGACATTGGGCTGGTCGGTGCGACAGGCAATTACGAAGCAGCCGTCGGTGGGAGCATCGGCTTTCCCAATCCGCATCTGCGAACGACTGCCTTCATGATCAGCCGGGGTGATTTTCTGAAGGCTTATGGCGGCCGGACTCTGGCGGACAAAGGCGCTGCATATTCGCTCGAGCATGGCGACAACAGCTTGATGGCGCAGTGTTTGAGCAATGGCCTGAAGACCGTTATCGTCGGTCGCAACGGGCGCGGCTATGATCCTTATTTCTGGCCGACGAGCGAAACCTTCCGGCAGGGCAATCAGGACAATATCCTGATCTGCGATGGCCAGAGCGATCATTATGATCGAGCCGACCGTCATGAAAAGTCCCGGCTCTACGCGCTATCCTGGGGCACGGCTGGTCTGCTGCCTGTGCTGAGAAGCACCGAATAGAGTGGCGGAAAAAAAATGAAAATTGGCATTCTGACCGAGCGATTGCTGCTGGGCTTTGGCGTGGACCTTGTCGTCCACGAACAGGCGCGCCGATTGGCCGAGCGGGGGCATGATGTTACCGTATTTCCGCTGCGCGCTGACCCACATTATCGTTCGCAGGCTTATCAGGTCGACGTGTTGGGCGACAGATTTGGTGTGGATGGCGATTATGTTTCTGATGAGCGGGCCGAGGAAATCATCGAAGCGTTTGATCTCAATGCCTTCGACATCCTGATCCTGCATACGCCGCCCTTTTTCGGCTGGATCAAGTTTCTGGACACGCCAGTAATAGCGGTCGAGCACGGGGTCCCCCCCAGCCATTATTTCCCGCAGCATATTGCCTATGAATTATGGAAGGCCACCACCCGACATCTGGTGGAAAATCTGTCACGGCTGCGTGACAGCGATGCTATTTTGTCCATTTCGCAATCAATTCACAATTGGCTGCCGGAACGGCTCCGTTCGCGCTCGCGCGTGATCTACCACGGCGCTGATCATTATGCCGCAGCGACGCCGGCCGCTGCTGCAACCTTTCGTCGTGATTTGGGCGTCGAACCCGATGATGTGCTCATCCTCTGGGTCGGGCGGATGCAAATCACCCGTGACGAACAACCCTATAAAGGGTTCGCCGAACTGCGCGAGTTGATGCCGCGCATCCGGCGGATATCCCCCCGGACACGGATCGCGTTTCTGGGCAAAATCGATGACAGCGAGCGTCAGTGGCTGGATTCGCTGGATGTAATCCTGCTGCCCAACTATCCGGCGGCACGGATGGGCACAGCCTATGCCGCTGCCGACATTCTGCTCAATCTGTCGCGCTGGGAAGGATTCAACCTGGCGCTGGTCGAGGCGCAATATCAGGGCACACCCGTGATCGCCTATGATGTCGGGCCACATTGCGAAGTGACGCGCGACAATCACAGCGGCCTTCTGGTAACGGATGACGCGGGCGGGCCGCTGAACGCTCTGCGCATGCTAGTCTGTAACGACCAACTGCGCGAGCAGATGAGCGAAAATGCGCGCGCCTTTGCCGCAGACTGGACGTGGGAACGCAATCTGGATCAGCTTGAAGAGCTGCTGACTGACTGCCGAGAGCGTCACATAGCCGAGCCGCCCGGCGCACGCATATTCGTCGAGCGCGCCGGGTATCGACCATCACACCTGAGCACGCGCGCGGGCGCCACCACACTGAAATCCACTCCGCAATCCGCCAAGCAGTTTTCGATGGACGAACTGCTCGAGCTGGATGGGGAGGATTTCATCAAGGCGGTGTTCCTCCAGCTACTCGGACGTCCTGTCGATTCTGAGGGCAAGCGCCATTATCTGAATCGTTTGAAGCGCGGCGCACCCAAGCTTGCTGTCATCCGCGACGTTACCCAAACTGAAGAATTTGTTCGCAGTGGCACCACATTGCCTGACGGATTTTTGCGCGAATTACCCGCGGCGCCCGAGCGGCTGACGCTGGCGCGTGCGCGTCGCTATATCGCGCTTGGCAAGCAGCCCCTGCTGCGCCTGGAGGGCAAGGCGTTCATAGACGCTGCCTTTCACTTCATTCTGAAGCGCCCTGCCGATCAGCAGGGCCTTGATTATCATTACATGGAGTGGCTCCAAACCGCTGATCGGTTGCGAATTTTGCGCGATTTAGCGGCGTCCAAAGAGGCTCGGTCAAAGCGGCGATGGAACAGCCTGTTGCGTCTTGCGATTGCCGTTCGGCGTCTGAGGCATCTGTTTTCTCCGCCGCCCCTGCCCCCAATTCTGACGGTAGCCGAGCCCGAATTCTGGGTTGGCGCATGGTCGCTCATCTACGGACACGGCCCGAGCCACGACGAACGGGTGCAGTTCGGCACCATGTTGGCCAACACTGGCGACCGAGTTCTCGTCTTGGAGGCGATAGCGCAGTCTCCCAGTGCGCGTGCCTATCGTTTCTCCAAGTTGCGGGCGGCGTTGGAATCCCCTGCAGTCAAAAAATGGCAAGTTCAACAGCAGCATCGGCACCGTGATAAAATCGTCGCGCAGCTGGACGGCAGGTTGGCGAATCTAGACCGGCAGATCGGCGACATCGGGCACGCCGCCAAGCCGCAGGCGGCCCCAAGGCAAGAACAGGTCAAAGAGGGCAATCGACTGCGCCAGGCGATTGGTGCAATCAGCAAACCCGATGGTTGCCATGTTTTTCTCGCGGCGCCCGGCGTGCGGGCAAAGCAGTCTGATCTTGCAGCCTTCGCAAATAAGGTGACCGGTCTTGAGGCCGATATCATTTTTGGCGACGAATATATCGCTGGCGATGCCGTTGGTCGGCGACGGCTGAGACATATATTTCGGCTCCACAGCTTTCTTTCGCAGCCTGACCTGGGCGGCATCATCGCCGTGCGAAAAGATCTTTTGGCCGATGCCGGCCTGTCCGCACATGTAGCGCTTACCGGCGAGACGTTGATGGCGCTTGTCGCGGTAGCACACAGCTTCGCGCACCTGCCGGGCATTATCTGCGAGCGCGACAGGAACGCAATGATCGCAAACCTGCCTTCTCAAGGGGCGATCCAACAATGGATGGATGCCCGGCGCCTGCCCGCTATCCTCTCTGTCGGATCGGCCGGGCAGATTGACATTGCGTTCGCCGCACCAGCAGGGGCCGACGTGATGGTGATCGTCCGCGGCATGCCGGCCGATCCTGCAATGGCAATCGCGCGACCGACGATCGATGGGCTTACGCTCCACTGGCATCACTTCACCTGCGATGACGCCGCACACATCAATGCAGCCGTCGAGGCCTTCCACGGTGACTATGTGGTGTTTTGCGATGCAGGGCTGTGCGGGATTGACGGCGTTGCAATGGAACGCCTCATCGGACTGGCCAGCCAGAGCGGCATCGGCCTCGCCAGCGCCCTGGTGCTAACCGCCGATGGCCGGATTGCTGAAGCGGGCTGGCAACTGATCGGCGAAAAGGAGTGCGTGCCGATCGATCGGCTCCGGACACCCGCGGACAGACAGCTCGAATTGACGCCGCAATTGCAGGAGGTGCTGGGCGTTGATCTACAATATACGGCGGTTCGGCGTTCGGCATTTCTGGCAGCGGGTGGCTTAGACGCTGACCTCGCTCCCATAGCGCAAGGCATCGACATTGGTATTCGACTGGCGCAATTCCAACTGGTCAATATTGTTGACGGGCAAACGCTTGCTCATCAAGGGGCAGCGATGACTGGCGCGATAACCAACGGCCTCCCCGAGTTGGCGGCAGAAGCCTTATTGGCAAACCATGCTGGACTGCACGTGGCTGTAAGCGGGCTGAGCAATCCGCTCGAGTTTAGCCAAAACAGCCATGACTCGTCACCGCACCATCCCCGCGTTGCTACGTTGCCACCGGCTGTTGGCCGGGCAAACCGCTCAGCGGGATCGGGTCGGCTGTTTGACCAAATCGCGCCGCGCAATGGAAACGGCGAGACAATCGGAGATCAACCATGAAGTGCGTTATTCTGGCTGGTGGCCTTGGCACCCGACTTGCCGAAGAGACCGTGTTAAAACCAAAGCCAATGGTCGATATCGGTGGCCATCCCATCCTTTGGCATATCATGAAATACTATTCTCATTTTGGATTTGATGATTTCATTATTTGCCTTGGTTATAAGGGATATGTCGTCAAAGAATATTTTGCGAATTACTTTCTACATAACTCCGATGTGACGTTCGACATCGGATCCAATCAGGTAGAATATCACAACAAACGTGCGGAGAACTGGCGCGTGACGCTGGTCGACACAGGTGACAAATCAATGACCGGCGGACGCCTGCGCAGGGTGCGAAACTATCTGACGGCCGGAGAGAGTTTCTGTCTCACCTATGGCGATGGGGTGTCGAACATCGATATCAAAGCCGAGGTCGCTTTTCATGAACAGCATGGCAAGCTCGCAACGATGGCTTGCGTACGCCCGCCAGCGCGTTTCGGCCACCTGGAGATCGACGGCGATACAGTCCTAGATTTCGAGGAAAAGCCGCAGACGGCTGGCGGCATCATCAACGGCGGTTTTTTCGTGCTGAAACCCGAGGTGATCGACCTCGTCGCCGGCGACGATACGGTGTGGGAAAAATATCCTCTGGAGGAACTGGCACGGCGGCGAGAGCTTGCCGCCTGGATGCATGAAGGATTTTTTCAGCCGATGGATACCTTGCGCGACAAGGAATATCTCAGCTCGCTATGGGAATCCGGCCAGGCACCCTGGAAGGTCTGGTAATGGCAGCAGCGATCAACGACAGCAATTTTGCAAGCTTTTGGCGCGGCAAACGGGTTCTCGTCACTGGGCAAACCGGGTTCAAGGGCGCGTGGCTGATCCTTTGGCTGGAAATGCTGGGCGCCAAGGTATCCGCCTTTGCCTTGCCATCGATCACAACGCCTAATCTGCATGGCCTGCTGGCGCCGTGGCCCGACCAGACCCATGCGTTGATCGATTTGCGCGATGCAACAAACGTTGCTGATTTCGTGCGCAATACGAATCCCGAGGTAATTTTTCATCTTGCAGCGCAAGCCTTGGTCCGCCCCAGCTATCAAGACCCGATGGGTACGTTTGCTGCCAATGTAATGGGTACCGGCAACGTTATCGATGCGGCCCGAAATCTGCCCGACTTGAAGGCCCTGATCGTCGCCACCACTGACAAGGTTTATGCGAATGACGGATCGGGGCGAGCGTTCGTCGAGAGCGACCAGCTCGGCGGTAAGGACCCCTACAGCAGCTCCAAAGCCTGTGCCGAGTTGCTGACGCAATCGATGCGCGACAGTTTCTTCAAGAATGGCGCCAAGATAGCGACCGTGCGTGCGGGCAATGTCGTGGGCGGCGGTGACTGGTCGGCAGATCGCCTGGTGCCCGACCTGATCAGGGCGCTGCTCGATGATCAGCCCGTGGCGCTGCGTTTTCCGCAATCGACCAGGCCATGGCAGCACGTGCTGGAGCCGCTTTGGGGTTATATGCGGCTGGCGCAGTGCCTGTCAGAGGCGCCGGACGGTATTCCGCTGGCGCTGAATTTCGGGCCAGATAGCGATTCCGTGCTGACGGTTGCCGAGGTGATAGAGATCATGAGCGGAGCGCTCGATGCCCGGCATGGGTGGGTTCAGCTGCCCGGTGACCATCCCGCCGAAGCACCGGCGCTTGCGCTGGATTCGACAATGGCGACCCAGACGCTGGGGTGGACGCCACGATTGACAATGCATCAAACGATTGATTGGACCGCGCAATGGTATCGCCGCTGGCATGCCGGCGAGAATCCCCGGGCTTTGACGATCGAGCAAATCGAACGTTACCAGAGCCTAAGCTAGAAGTTATTGAAAGGATGCCTTTAATGCCCACGCCGACGTGCCAATTCTGCGCCAACGAAATTACAGTGTCGCTGGTTGACCTCGGCAGCACACCGCTCGCCAATTCCTATCTACCAAAGGACGCTCCGCTCGACGCCGAGCGATCCTATCCGCTCCATGCCAGGGTTTGCAGCAACTGCCGACTGGTGCAGGTTGAAGCTGTGACGGCGCGCGAGAATATCTTTGCGGATTACGCCTATTTCTCATCCTATTCACAGTCATGGATCGAGCATGCCGGTCGCTTCTGTGCGATGGCGCGAGAGCGTTGGCATCTGGGTGCGGACAGCAAGGTGGTCGAAGTCGCCAGCAACGATGGCTATCTGCTGAAGCATTTCGTTGCCGCCGGCGTGCCGGTGCTGGGGGTTGAGCCGGCGGCCAATGTGGCAGCAGAGGCGATTGCCGCTGGCGTGCCCACCGACATCGCCTTTTTCGGGGTCGAGACTGCCCAGCGCCTGAAGGATGCGGGGCATGCAGCTGACCTGCTGGCAGGCAACAATGTGTTCGCACATGTGCCCGACCTGAACGATTTTGTCGGCGGCTTAGCGATTTTGCTCAAGCCCAACGGCGTCATCAGCCTGGAATTCCCGCATCTGCTGAAACTGATGCAGCACACCCAGTTCGATACGATTTATCACGAGCATTATTCGTACATGTCGCTGATCGCGACCGAGAACATTCTTGGTGCGCATGGGTTGCGCGTGTTCGATGTGGAAGAATTGCCAACCCATGGCGGCAGCCTACGCATCCTTGCCTGCCATGCGGACAGTGCACATAAGGCTGGGCCCGGCTTGGAAGCTGTTCGTCAGGCCGAGCGCATCGCTCAGCTCGACAGCGATTCAGGCTATGCCGGATTCGAGCCGAGGGTCCATGCCGTTAGAGCGCAGCTTCGGCAGTTCCTTGAAAATGCCAAGGCGGCGCAAAAAAAGGTTGTGGGCTATGGCGCAGCAGCCAAGGGAAACACGCTGCTTAATTTCTGCGGGATCAAGGCAAGCGAAGGGTTGATCGACTATGTGGTCGATCTTAATCCGCACAAGCAAAATACGCTGCTGCCAGGTAGCCATATCGAGGTGTTCGCGCCGTCGAAGATCGAGCAGACCAAACCGGATTATCTGCTTATACTCCCCTGGAACCTTCGGGACGAGATCGCCGAGCAAATGCGCGGCATTCGGCAGTGGGGCGGTCAATTCGTCATCGCGATCCCCGAACTTACGATCCTGCCTTAGGAATTTGGCTTGCAAATCGTTGCTCAGCGCATCGCGGGTCTGTTCGAGATCCGCATCGACCCGCTCCACGATGAACGAGGGTTGTTTGCGCGAACCTATGATGGCCCGCAATTCAGCGAAGCAGGCCTTCATAGCCATTGGCCGCAGTGCAATACGTCATTCAACCTCCATAAGGCCACCTTACGGGGGATGCACTTTCAGGCCGACAGCCACCCCGAGCCGAAGCTTGTCCGCTGTACGCGCGGCAAGGCGTTTGACGTGGCGGTGGATTTACGGGTGAATTCGCCCACCCGATTGCAATGGTGCGGCATCGAGCTTTGCGCGGACACGCGCAACGCGTTCTACATTCCCCCAGGCTTTGCGCATGGCTTTCTAACACTCGAAGACGAGACGGAAATCTTTTATCAAATGGGGGCATTATACCAGCCCGGCGCGGCCTGTGGGGTTCGCTGGAATGACGCGGCCTTTGCTATCAAATGGCCCATTGCACCGTCCCATATGGCCGACCGTGACGCGCATTATCCGGATTTTCAGGCGTGAGGCCGGTTGTCCTCCTTACCGGCGCGACTGGCTTTTTGGGTACGCAGTGCCTTGCGCGGCTGATAGAGGCAGCGCCCGGGACCCTCCATGCGGTTGCGGGATCGCGACCGGGCAGTGCGCAACCAGGCGTCATTTGGCATCAGGCTGACTTGCGCCGTTCGGAAGAATGTTATGCCCTGATCGGTAAGGTGCGACCAACGCATCTTCTGCATTGCGCATGGGTGGCGACACCGGGCATCTATTCGCAGACGCCAGAAAATATTGCCTGGGTAACGGGGAGTGCTGCGCTTGCCGACGCATTCGGTCGCTCCGGTGGCGAGCGCTTCGTCTCCCTAGGATCAAGCGCGGAATATGCGCCCGGCGATGGGCCGTGCCATGAGGACCACACCCCAATCCTACCGGCCACGCCCTATGGCAAATCCAAAGTAGGATTCTGGCATGTGCTGCAGGCTGCCGCACAGGCACATGGTTTCTCGGCAGCCTGGGGCCGGGTGTTCTTGCCCTATGGGACCGGGGATAATCCCAAGCGCCTTTTGCCCTCGTTAATCGGGGCACTGGATGCCCAACAGGAATTTCCTGCGTCCGCCGGTGAGCAATTGCGAGATTTTATCTTTTCGACCGACATCGCCGACATGCTGACCCGACTGATGTGGGTCGACGATATCGGTGCGTTTAATATTGGTACCGGGCGCGGCGTGACGGTGCGCCGTGCGATGGAACTGACTGCAGACCTGTTGGGCGCCCGCCACTTGCTGCGGATCGGCGCACGTCAGATGGTTGCCGGTGAGCCAATGACCTTGGTTGCCGATATGACCAAGACCGGGCGCGCGTTAGGCGTTCTAGCCCCTATCCAAATCGAAGAGGGCATCACGCGCGCGATTAGGGAATTTCGCAGCCGTTGAGCTAAGCGCACGCGCCGTGACCGCCACAAAGGTATATTTGCTCAGATAATCACATCGAGCAGGCGCGATTCGGGGAATCGCACCAGATGGAAATCCGAAACCCCCGCAGCCCGCGCCGCCTGAGCGTCGGTCTCCTTGTCGCCGACCATGATCGATCGCGTCAGATCGATCGCGTGTTCCCGAGCTGCTTGGAGGATCATGCCTGGATGTGGCTTGCGACAGACGCACTGACGAGCAAACGCCGCAACCTGGCCTTCAGGATGATGCGGACAATGATAAATCGCGGTGAACTCTATGCCCTCAGCCGCAAACAATCTGCGCATATGGTCTTCGAGACGCTGATAATCGACGGGAGAAAACAAGCCACGGGCGATGCCTGATTGGTTGGTGACGACGATCAGAGCATAATGGCGTTCCTGCGCCCGCCTGAGCGCATCGAACACACCCTCGATCACCTCGAAATCGGCTGGCCGATACACATAGCCATGGTCAATGTTAATCACGCCATCACGATCAAGGAACAGCGCCCGACGCAGGTGATCAGCCATCGTCGGCGGGGCTCGTCAGTCGGATCCGGCGCAGCAGGGCGGTCGTCGAATAGCCGTCGCGAAAGGCAATGGCCGCCGCGTCGCCGCCAAAGGACCGAACGAGCGCGGTTTCCTCCAACGTTTCCATGTCATAGTCGCCGCCTTTGACATACAAGTCTGGACGAACCAACTTTAGTAGCTCGATCGGCGCCCTCTCGTCGAACAGGGTTACGATTGAAACCGACCCGAGCGCCGCGAGCATGATGGCCCTGTCTGCTTCCGGATTGATTGGTCTATCAGCACCCTTGCCGAGCAAGCGCGCCGAGGCATCGCTGTTCAGCCCGACGATCAGCGATTGTCCCAGATCGCTCGCCCGCTCGAGATATTCTACATGGCCGGGATGCAACAGATCAAACACGCCATTGGTGAAAACCAGCGGCCGGGCGAGCGTGGCAAGGCGCTTGGCCAGTGCCGACCGCTCGACGATCTTGTCGGTCATATGCACGGTCAGTGCGTATCGTGCAGAAACGACTGCACTTCTTCCAGCAAAACAACCGATGTTCCGAGCTTGCCCACTGCAACCCCGCCGGCCGCGTTGGCAAACGCAATCGACTCTTCCCAGCTTTTCCCGGAAGCCAGCATGATCGCGAGCGCGGCGATGACCGTATCGCCGGCACCGGACACGTCAAACACCTCAAGTGCATGCGCCCGCTGATGAACGACCCGATCGGGAAGAAAGGCCTTTATCCCCTGCTCGCTCATCGTGACGACCAACGCATCGAGACCGAGCTCAGCACGAAGTGCCTCCGCTTTGCGATCCATTTCTTCCATTGAAGACCAGGGCCCTACTGCCTCCGCCAACTCGCCCCGGTTCGGAGTGATGACATTAACACCCCGGTATCGGCCAAAATCCCGCCCCTTAGGATCGACCAGCATCGGCTTGCCAAACGCCTTGGCCATCGCAATCAGGTCAACGACGTTGTTGAGCGCGCCCTTCAGGTAGTCCGAAAAGATGATGATGTCGGCGGCTTTAACGAGCTTCTCGAACTCGGCGCGCTTGGCCAGCAACGCCTCGGTCGAGGGCAGCTCTTCAAAGTCGACTCGCAGCATTTGCTGATTCTGACCGATGATACGTAATTTTAGCGTCGTCCGGATCTCAGGATCTGTTTGCAGACAGTGCTGAACGCCGGCTTCATCCAACGACGTCCTCAAGCGGTCGGCGGTCGCATCCTGCCCCACGACGGCCAGTAGAGTCGATCGGGCGCCCAGCGACACAATATTGCGTGCCACATTCGCTGCCCCGCCCGGCCGTACATCGCTGCTCTGGATATGGACGATTGGTACGGGTGCTTCGGGCGAAATCCGCCTGACATCTCCAAACCAATATTCATCAAGCATGACATCGCCGACAACCAGCGCATTAATCTTGGCTATCGCTTCACGCATCGGCAGGCTGAAATACTTCATCAAGATAGGCACATAGCGTGTGATAGACCAGAAGATGCCCAGTTTGGATCTGGTCAGTCGCGCTCAGTGGCACGATGATCGACATATCGCTCAGTGCCGCTAGCTTCCCGCCGTCCCGCCCCAGCAAACCAAAGGTCGTGGCGCCGATCTGCCGCGCAGCTTCGAAACCACGGACAACATTGGCCGAATTGCCAGAAGTCGAAATCCCCCAAACGATGTCGCCAGGCCGCGCAAGGGCCTCAACTTGACGGCTAAACACCGTCTCATAGGCGTAGTCATTGCTCCAGGCCGTGAGGATCGATGAATCCGTCGTCAGCGCGATCGCGGCCAACCCAGGACGTTCGACTTTGTACCGTCCCACCAATTCAGCCGCGATATGTTGCGCATCTGCAGCGGAGCCGCCATTGCCCATAATCAGCAGCTTGTTGCCGGCGCCAAGCGCCTCAGCCAACCGCACCGCGACCGGTTCTATTCCATCGGCAAAGTCAGCGGTAAAAACCCGCAGCAATGCAGAAACGGTATTCTGGATTTCTGCCGAGAATGAGAACGCCACAAAATTCCTCGCCATACGATCATACCAGACAGGCGCTATAGGTATCGCTGGCCATGAACGCGAATAAAAAATGTGGCAGCAGCGGCAGGCCGACAGCGTGATCGAATGCTAAACATCATGATGGTGCTTGGATCGATCATGATCGATTGCGGTTGTTCGCGCGACCTCAATCAGCACGCGGGTCAAGACAAGCCGATTGTCCGTCGCTATATGCCTGCGGCTCATGCGTCGGTACGTCGAGGTTGATCAATGAAAACTGCGGTGATTACAGGCATTACCGGCCAGGACGGCGCCTATCTGGCCGAGCTTTTGCTCCACAAGGGGTATCTGGTCTTCGGTACTTATCGGCGGACGAGCTCAGTCAATTTCTGGCGGCTGGAGGAGCTTGGCATCGCCAATCACCCGAGCCTCACGCTGGTGGAATATGACCTGACAGATATGTCAGCATCTGTCCGACTGCTGAAGCAAACGGGTGCGCGCGAGGTCTATAATCTGGCCGCGCAGAGCTTTGTTGGCGTGTCATTCGATCAGCCAGTGACTACGGCCGAGATTACCGGCATCGGTGCGGTCAACCTGCTCGAAGCTATTCGTATCGTCGACCCATCGATCCGCTTCTATCAGGCGAGCACGTCTGAAATGTTCGGCAAGGTACAGGCCGTACCGCAAGACGAGACGACATTTTTCTGGCCGCGCAGTCCTTATGGCGTGGCCAAGCTGTACGCCCATTGGATGACGATCAACTACCGCGAAAGCTATGATATTTTCGGTTGCAGCGGGATTCTGTTCAACCACGAGAGCCCGCTGCGCGGTCGCGAATTCGTGACGCGCAAGATTACTGACGGCGTCGCGCGCATCAAGCTGGGCAAGCTCGACTGCCTTGAACTCGGCAATATTGACGCCAAGCGCGACTGGGGCTTTGCCCGCGACTATGTCGACGGAATGTGGCGCATGATGCAGGCCGACCGGCCCGACACCTATGTGCTGGCAACCAACCGGACCGAAACCGTTCGCGATTTCGTCGCCATGGCATTCAAGGCGGCAGAGATCGACGTGGCCTTTTCAGGCAGCGATGCCGACGAAATCGCCACCGACACCGCCACGGGTAATATCGTTATGCGGATCAACCCGCGCTTTTATCGGCCAGCGGAAGTGGAGCTATTGATCGGTAATCCGGCCAAGGCCAAGGCAGAACTCGGCTGGGAAGCGAAGGCAACCCTCGAAGAGTTGTGCCAGATGATGGTCGAGGCCGACCTGCGTCGAATCGACGCCGGGTTCGCTTTCTGATGACGAGCCGGGCTTTCGTTTCAGGAGCGGCTGCATCGTCTCTGGGGTGGGCGTCACGGCGATGAACCGCGTTCTGATTACCGGGATCGATGGATTTACCGGTCGTTATGTCGCCCAGGCGCTGGTTGATCGCGGCCAAGAAGTCATCGGCATGACCCGTGACCGATCGATTCCTCATACCGCTCCCGTTACAACGACCTATGAGGCCGACCTCGATGACCGTTCAGCCCTTTTGGCCGTGTTACAGGAGGCAAAACCAGATCGGATCGTGCATCTGGCAGCGATCTCCGCGGTAACCCACCACGACGACGCTGCGATTTATCAAACCAACCTGATCGGCACGCGCAATCTTCTGCAAGCGATTGTCGATGCCGACTTGAGGCCCGATGCGGTGCTGCTGGCCAGCAGCGCAAACATCTATGGGAATGCAACCGAGGGAAAGATCGAGGAATCGGCTCCGTTGCTGCCGGTCAACGATTATGGCGTCAGCAAACTGGCGATGGAGCATATTGGCCGACTTTATAGCGATCGCATGCCGATCATTATCGTCAGGCCGTTCAATTATACCGGTCTCGGTCAATCGGCTGGGTTCATCATTCCTAAGCTGATCGATCATGCCCGCCGCGGCGCAACACAGATCGCGGTCGGCAACCTGGATGTCGCGCGCGATTTTTCCGACGTTCGTACTGTCGCTGATTGCTATGCGCGACTGCTCGACGCGCCGAGCGCCGCTGGGCGGACATTCAACATCTGCTCGGGACGAGCCTATCGGCTGCGCGATGTCGTCACGATGATTGAGCAGATCGCGGGGCTCCAGTTCGAGATCTCCATCAACCCCGAATTTCTGCGAGAGTCAGATTTGATGACGCTCTTCGGAAGCCGCGCGCTGCTGGAAGAGGTCATCGGTCAAGTCGACATGCCTTCACTAGAGGATACGTTGATGTGGATGTTACGCGCGTCGCAATGAGCGGCTAACCGATGCTCAAATTACCCCGTGCCAGCCCGCGCTGCGCTACAGCCTCCGGCGACTTTGCGCGCCGCCGCACCACATCAAAATACTTGCTTTGCTCTGATAGCGGAACATGGATAAGGCGATGGCGTTCAAGGAAGCGCGTGCGATTCCATGATCGTTGCAAGGCGATTGCCTGCACAGGTCGCGCCGTATCCTCATCAGTCAGGGCTGGCGTCCAACACTATCGCCGCGCAGATAACGGATTGGTTTGAAACGAAATGAATAGCTATCTCGGCGGCCACCGGCGAACGGCACTTTCTTCGATGATGCGGGTGCTCCTCCTTACCGGCACGGCTTGTCTTGCGTCCGCCAGCCTTTCGGGCTGCTCGATCGTATCAGCGTCCGGCCCAAGCGGTCGCGCCATCAACAATGCGGGCGTCAAGATGGTGGCCGACGCCGATATTCGGATTATCGATGTGACCGACAGCGTCGCCCGGCGCATCGTGGCCAATGAACATGTGGGCCAATTTGCCGATACCCTGGGCGACGGAACGCCGATCGGATCGGTTGTTGGCCGTGGCGATGTGCTCGACATTGCCATCTGGGAGGCGCCCCCTGCAGCTCTGTTCGGTTCGAACATCGGAGGGGGGCAGCTTTCGTCTTCATTGGCGAGCAACTCGCTCGCCCGCGGGACGACCTTTCCCGAACAGATGGTCAATAGCGAGGGGCGCATCACCATCCCCTTTGCCGGTTCAATTACCGCTGCCGGGCGCACGCCCCAGCAAATCGAACGCGATATTACAAACCGACTGACCGGCAAGGCGCATCTGCCGCAAGCGATCGTTCGGCTGATCCGCAATGCCAGCTCCAACGTAACGGTGGTGGGTGATGTCGCCAACAGCGCCCGGGTGCCGCTGACCGCGCGGGGTGAGCGATTGCTCGACGTGCTTGCCGCATCGGGCGGGGTAAAGCAGCCTGTTGGCAAGATGACCATTCAGATCACGCGTGGCGAGACGGTGGCGTCGCTTCCGCTGTCGACCGTTATCAACGATCCCCGTCAGAATATCCGGCTGCAGGCCGACGATGTCGTCACTGCCTTGTATCAGCCGTTCAGCTTTACCGCCTTGGGGGCGACCAGCCGAAACGAAGAATTGCCGTTCGAGGGCACCGGCCTGACGCTTGCGCAAGCGCTGGGCCGGGTGGCCGGGCTGCAGGATCAGCGTGCTGATGTGCGCGGTGTGTTTATTTTCCGGCTGGAAAACCCGGCCAATCTTGATCTGCCCGCTGGCACCGAGATCCGAACCACCCCGGACGGCAAGGTGCCCGTCATTTACCGTGTCGACATGAAGAATCCGGCCACTTTCTTCATAGCCCAAGGCTTTCCAATCAGGAACAAGGACGTGCTCTACGTCTCAAACGCGCCGCTGGCCGATATTCAGAAGTTTGTCGGGGTCATCTCGTCGTCGATCCTGCCCGTTGCGACGATCGCGACCATCTTACCGTGATCGCCGAACACGCATAACCGACGAGGTTTCGGGCCGCTAACCTGTGCCCGAGCCGACCCGGTCGACCATGTCGATCACCGTTCGGAAATGACCGGGCCAGTCGATCGGGCGCCATTGAAGTCGCCGCTCCCGCTGCCGTTGCTGGGCAAGTGACGAGGCATCGGCATAGGCGCGGATCGCTGCCAGCCAGCCGGGTCCATCGAGTGGATCAAGATAGTCGGGCACGTCGCCGCCGGCTTCGCGATGGGCGGGCAGATCGCTGCAGATGACCGATACCCCCATCGTGATAGCCTCTGCGACCGGCAGCCCGAAGCCTTCAGCGAAGGAAGGCATGAGCAGCGCCCGCGCGCCCGCCACGGCTTGCCGTACCGCTTCATCCGACAGCCCTGACCGTTCTTCGACATGCCCGTGCAAGGCGGGGCAACGATCAAGCATGTCGACGATATTCTCATTTTCCCAGCCGCGACGCCCGATCACCACCAGACGCGGCACCGTTGCCGGATCGGTCGCCGTCTCTGCCATACGGCGCCACAGATTGAGCAGCAGCAGATGATTCTTGCGAGGCTCGATGGTGCCGAGGCAGACGAAATAGGGGTCTTTGGCCGCCATCGCCACGCCCGCTGGCACATCCACCGCCAACAGGGCGACTTCGACCGGGATATCGCGCCCCACGGCCGCCAGATAAGGCAGGAAGGACCGGCGGGTTGCATCCGATATCGCGATGATCCCATCGGCAAGCCGCGCCATGCTGTTGACCCGCTTGAGATGCGTTGCTGCCCCCGTGGGCCGGGCATATTCGGGATAGTCGATTGGAATCAGATCATAGAGCAAGCAGACGAAGCGTGCCTGCTCTCGGCTGATGATGCGCGCGGTTTGCGCCTGGTTCTGCAAATGGTGCGGCGATGCCTGGAGCAGCACCCGGGCGCCCGATGGTCGATCGACTGGCCGCGGCCGCATCAGCGCCAGCAGCTCGGCCGCTGCAGCATATCGCGCGATTTGCCCCGCCGGCCTTGCTCGCTCCCCGGACCAGAGCGCCTCCGTACGGTCAAGAAACCGCTCGACGGCGTGGCGCGGAAGGCGACCATAAGCGCCGAACGCATTGAGCGCAGAGAATTGGAGCCGACTTGGCACCAATGCCAGCAACGCCCTGGCATAGGCCATCTCGACACGGTCGACTCCGGTCGGCGTTGCATGCAGGACGCGCGAAACCAGACGCGATATATCGAGGACGATCTCCGGCGCGGCCCCCATCGACGTTACGCCATCGTCCGCGTGTCGGCTCGCGACTCGACCATCGGACGATCAGCGATCAGACGAGACACCGCGACCTCGATCAGCTTGTCGATGCCAAGCTGGCTCAGAAAGGCGCCGTGCAGCAGACAACGGTCCACCAATACCCGGTAAAACGCTTCATAGGTTGCGGGATCGGGCGCTTCGGGCGCCGACCAAAACCGGTCCAGACCCGCTTGATGTGTGATGCCCGGCATATCGTAAACCGCGGTGCCGAGCACCATTACCGGCTTACCTTCCGCCAGGGCGAGCGTGCCGCTGGTGCTGTTGACCGTGACCATGCCGATTGACTGGTTGACCAACTTCAACAGATCGCCATGCTCCAGAAAATCGACCCGATCGGCCACACCGACCGCAGCCGCCTGAGCTGGAATAAAGCGCCGCCAGTTCACCAGCCCGCCATCAAGCGGGTGTTCCTTGATCGCCAGCCGTAATGTCGGTGGCGCATGGCGCGCGAAATTCTGCAGCACCAGCTTTACGGCTGCGCACATATCATCAAATGGCGAATGGAGCCTGATCTGATAGTCGGAATTCAGCTGGAGCGGAAACAGGACATAATCTGCCCCTTCCAGATTCGCCGCGGCTGCGGCTGCACGGGCCAGCTCGTCCTTGCGATGCACGATTCGCCACAAAAAGCTGATCCCTTCCAATACCGGGTCGCGGTTGCGATGCGTGCGGTGGAACGGGAAGCGCCAGAACTGGAGCACCACTTCTGCATAATAGAAAAAGGCCCCCCAGCCGCGTGTCGCCCCGAAAGCGGGGATAGGCGGATGATCTGGCACTGGCGGCAGCCCGGCGGCCTGCGCCAGATACCAGGCAGGGTCGCGCGGTAACGAGGTATAGCCATTCACCCCATCGCGTTCCAACGTCACCCAATCGGGACGAACATAGCCTTCTTCGAAGACATGAATGCGAATTCCGAGCCGCTTGGCGATGGCAATGGCGACAGCATGCTTGGGTCGGCCATCGCCATACAAGACGAGGTCAGTGATCTGGTGGCGCGTGAAGAAGCGCTCGATGAAGCGCGGCCAGGTCGATGCCAGGCCAGTGAAATCGACCCCACCCTGCCAGGTCGCGCAATCGCCCCCATTGAAGTTTATGCGATAGGCGCGATGCCCCTTGGCTTCGAGCGCGCGCCCCAATTTCGGAAAGAAGGCACCATGTGGGCCCTGCAGAAACACGAAATTGCGCAGAACTGATCCAGAAAAGGTCATGAACGGGCCGATAACAGCAGGGCACGCGCCTGTCCCTGAATTTGTCGCAGCCAGATGAGCGGCGTCGAGCGCCCTGCCGGGCTTTCCGCCACGCGCTTGATCAACACCTCTGGCGTACACGGGATACCCAGCACGGGATCAAGATAGCGCGGGTAGAGAACGAGCACGCCGAAAACCAGTTCAGCGAGCGACAGCGGCCGGCGGCGCGGGAATGGACCGGCCCGGTCATCGGTCAGTCCCCAACCGGCATAAAAGGGCTTGCCGTGCGTGGTCACGGGCAGGCCCCGCAGCAACGCTTCAAAACCGGCCAAAGACGTCCAGACATGCACCTTATCGACCGCGTCGAGCAAGGCAGGCATCGGCACGCTGGCCACGACCTGGTCAGCATAGCGCAACACCTCTGCCACCGGGACATTGCCCTTGCGATGACCAGCGACGACATCGGGGTGCGGCTTGAACAGGATATGAGCATCGGGCTCGATCGCCCTGACGCGTCGCAGCAGATCAAGATTGCCCGCCACATCGCCGCCGCCCAGCTTTACGGAGCGATCATCCTCCACCTGACCGGCGACAAGAATGCGTTGGGCACCATCCGGCACATCGCCGAAACTGGCTTCACTGGTGCCATATTTGGTGATGCGGTGCGTGACGATCATCTCGATGAGATGTTCAGCGCGGGCAATTTGCTCGGCCGAAAAATCGGTTGCGGCCAGCATGGTTTCCAAATCGCTTGGCCGACCCGGATCATAGTAAATACCCGATTTGTCGACGACGATCGACTGCGGGGGATGCAGACCACTCCCCAGGCCGACCGAGCGGATAAAGCCATCTTCGACCTGGCGGACCCGCACGCGAGCAGCCGTTGCGCGGTGATCAAGCCCGGCGGGCGCGCGCGATGGCCAGCAAGCGATATCACCACCGACAGCGACAGATCGCCGAACGGCGGCTGCTGCGCTGCGATAGAGCGGCGGCTGACCCGCCTGCCCTGCCCAAAGAAACGAGCGAACCTCGCGCCGCTTCCACCAGGAAATGCCGCAACCGGCCGCGATACCGCGGTTATCGTCAATCGTCCGTCGCCATTCTGCGAGCAGAGCGACCGCCTGCTCGACTTCGATCGGCTGGCCAGTGAAGCAATCGCGATAGGTCACCTTGTCGATCAGCGCCGTATGAAGCAATCGAGCCAACGCATCACCCGCCATCGCCGGTTCCGCATCGCCACAGGCCGCTAGCCGAACCCCCTTGAGCCGAGCGATCAATGCCAATTCGTCATGATCCTCAGCCCTTAGCAGGGTGACTCCGTCAAGCATTGCCCATGGATCGTGATCGCCGAGATAGACCAACGCGCCTGCGGGCTGCAGCTGCGCGCTTGCCTGATGGGACCATGACCGGTGGGGCAGCAACACACGGCACTTGTGCATGGCGCTTTGGTCCAGGCGAGCGATCATCGCCGCGAGACCAGACGGGCTGGTTGCGGCAATCAAGGTCTCAGCCCGATCGGCACTGTCGATCGGCGGAGCCCAGAAACTGCCCCCGACCCGGGCAGCAATGATCAGTGCCGCAAGTGACTCCGCTCTTGCCAGGTCCGCCGGGCCGATTCCCGCCTCAGCAACGCCCGAGCTGGTTTCAGACCGGACGGCACTGATAGCCGTCAGTGCCCGGTCGACTCCTGGAAAAGGCGGCGTTCTGAGCAGTGGCAATGGCGGCGCCGCTGAATAATCACCGGTCATCGCAAATGATCCCAATCACGACAAAACCGCGTCAAATCTGCACATCCCGCAGCGCATCCCGATCGGCGATCGCAATGAAAAAGCCGACGATCAGGGGCAGCAGCATGGGGATCGCCATCACCACCAATGCCTCGACCAGCGACCAGTGCAACACCAGCACCGCCAGCGACAGCGTCGCGTAGGCCAGCTGTGCCGAATACGCCTGTATGCGCGAAAGGGTCTGGTCCTGCGGGCGCGCGCGCCATGCCCTGAACGTCCATATTCCCGTCACGACGCCATAGGACCAAAGCCACAAGGCCACGTCATCATGCAAGACTATTTGGTCTTGGAGCGACGTTAGAGCAGCTATTTCACATGACATGATGATGATTATCGGCAGCAGACTATCAAGAATGGCGGCGGCGATGGCCAGCATTTTCCGATTATCGATCATGGCGTTGCGGGCAAACAGCGCCAATCGACCGGTGCCGCCCTTGATCATCGTCGCGACCAGCATGCCGATCACAAAGACAACGGCGCCGACCATTATCTGTCGTCCATCGCCGCGGCCAACCAAGACAATACCGGAGACAAAAGCCGCCAGATTGAGCAATACCATTGGCAGCGTTAAAAGACCGAGAAAGGTTCCGGTAAAATCCATCGTCTAGTGCCTCAGATACCCTACCGGCGTTCTGATAATGGCATTGCCCCCGGGCGCGCTGTTGACCAAGCAAAAAACGTCGTCTCCCTGGTAAAGGCCAACGAGAAAAGCCGATCCATCGCTCATCAGGCGCCCTAAATGGCGCAAACCCGGCGAGCGGCGCTTTGCGATGGTGACGGCTGTCGCGTCAATCGTGTCGAAGGGCCCAGGCCGGCGTCGCGCGGCTGGCGTGCATGGACTGGCCGATCACCGTGAGCACTGCAATCAATGTTGCGACCAAGCTCGCGCCGATGAAATAGACGGGGGATAGTGCAATCCGGTCTTCAAACCCTGCCAGCCATTGTTGCATCGCCAGATAGGCAAGTGGCCACGCGATGAGGTTCGCGATCAGCACCGGCCGCAGGAACTGGCCGACCAACAGCTTGACGATGTCCGTCGAGGATGCGCCCAAAGTCTTGCGGATGCCGATCTCCTTTACACGGCGCGCGGTATTGAACGAGGCAAGACCCCATAGCCCGACGCAGCCGATGAGTACGGCCAGCCCCGCGCCGATAGCAAAGAGCCGGGTTGCACGGTCATCATCCTCATAGAATTTGGCGAGCTGTGTATCGGCAGTGCGGCCGTCGAAAGGTACGGTTGGCACCACCCGCTCCCACACCCCACGCACCGCCGCCATCATCGCGCGGGGATTGCCGGTGAAGCGGACAGAGGCGACCATGTTGCTCACATCATGGCCATAGAAATAATAAGTCGCGCTATTGCGCTCTCGCGGTGAAAAAAAGCGCATATCGTCGATCACACCGATCACGGTGCGCGGGCGATCACCGCCGACAGTTTTACCGATCGCGTTTTCTGGCGACTTCAGGCGTAGGGCCGATACAGCGAGCCGGTTGATAACGATGTTGCGGGGCTCACCCTTTTTCCGGTTGTCCGCATCGTCAGCACCATGCGCATCGTCGAATACTCGGCCAGCCAGCAACCTGGCGCCATAGACGCGGAAAAAGTCGGGGCCGGTGGTGGCCCAGCGCAGTGAAGGGCCCTCGCCCGCAACCCCGGGAAGCGGCACATTATCGGCATTGTTGGTGCCACTGCCACCAACCGCATCATTGGCAACGGTGACGCCAGTTACGCCGGGCAGCGCATTGATCGCAGCGACCACGGCGCGTGCCTGCTCGGCGGTGACGAGCGAATCGCGCAACGACAGCACGACCAGCAAGCCGTTGCGCTTGAAGCCGAGATCAGTCTGCCTGACATGCCACGTCTGCGCGACCAGGACGCCGGTGCCGATCATAAAGGCAATCGCCAGCCCGAACTGGAACACCACCAGCGCCTCCCGCACGCGTGTGCCGCCCCTCCCTCCACCGGGCGACCGTGCCGAGGCGAGCACGGCAGCCGACGGAAAGCGGGCCAGCAGGATTGCAGGGTAGAAACCCGCCGCGATGCCAGCCACCAGCGTCAGCAAGGCGAGCGCAGGCACGACCAAAGCATAGGGAATGGTCAGCGACAGGCCACCGGCGGCATTGATCAGTGGAAGCCCGAGTTCGGCCAGGATCAACCCGAACAGCGCGGCAGCAGCAACGGTCAACACCGCCTCGCCGAGAAATTGCCGGACCAAGGCAGCGCGGTCCGCGCCCAGTACCTTGCGCATCGCCACCTCCCGCGCGCGCAACCCCGCCCGGGCGGTGGCCAGATTCACATAATTGACGAGCGCAATCAGCAGCGTGATCAGCCCGACCAACCCGAGCGTCACCACCGTCAATTGCTGGCTGGCGCTCGCCCGGCCTTCTGGTTCCAAGTGGAGGCGTGCGATCGGCAGCAACGCCAGGTTAAGAGCGTTGTGCGCATCCTTTCCCATATCCTTGAAGGCCCGCCGATCGACAAAGGCGCCCAATTTCTGGGCATATGCGCGCGCTGCTTCCGGCGTGGCGAACCGTAAATAGGTGACAAGCGACGAACTGCCCCAGTGATACCAGTTTTCCTGGGGCGGCGCGGTCGCTGGCAGCCGGATCAGAATAGAAAAATCGAGGTCGCTGTTGCGAGGCAAATCGCGGAACACCCCCAGGATGCGGTAGGATTGCCGCGCGTCGACGGCAATCGCCAGCGTCTGGTTGACCGGATCGCTGCTGCCAAAATATTTGCGTGCTGCGGACTCGCTGATCAGGGCGCCCGTTGGGTCTGCCAGCGCGCGGTCGCCATTCCCCCGCACCATCGGCAAATCGAATATTTTGAAGAATGACGGGTCGACCTGCACCACCTTTTCACTAATCGCGACACCGCCGCGGAGCACGGTGCCGCTGCCCTCGCCACCGCCCCGGATGCGCGTGCCGATCGTTCCTGGGAAATCCTCCTTAAGTTCGTCGAGAAGTCCACCCATCGTGTAGGGATACGCGCCGCTGAATGGGCTTTCGGGCACGTTCCAGACCGACTGCACGACATAGATTTGCCGATAGTTGGGCAGCCATTTTTCGAACCCCGTCTCGAACCGGACATAGAGCCCGAGCACAATGAACACCGCAATGCCGACAGCAAGCCCGCCGATGTTGAGCGCGGCATAGAGCTTGTGTCGGGTCAGTGATCGGTAAAGCGAGAGCAGGGCAAAGCGGTTCATCGAACGTCCTTCGGCACCGAGAAGCATTCAGGAAATGAGCAGTGATTCAGATCGCTCGCGCGACCGAGGTGACGATTCTGCCATCGAGCATGTTGATCCGTCGGCGCGCGATATCGGCATGGCTGGGTGAATGCGTGACCATGATGATCGTCGCCCCCTCCTCATTCAGCCCGGTGAGGATGTTCATCACCTGCGCGCCGTTTTCAGTATCAAGATTGCCGGTCGGTTCGTCGGCGAGGATCAGTTTTGGATTGCCGACAATTGCCCGGGCAATCGCCGCGCGCTGCTGCTGGCCGCCGGAGAGCTGATGTGGATAGTGCCGTGCTCGGTGGGCGATGCCGACCCGGTCCATCGCCGCGGCGACACGTGCAGATCGGTCCCGGGTGCGATCCTTGCGATAGGCGAGGCCCAGCTCGACATTTTCGGCAATGGTCAGCTCATCGATCAGGTTGAAACTTTGAAAGACGAAGCCCAGCGTCTCCCCGCGAAACCGCGCCAGAGCTGCCTCATCGAGCACTGCCAAGTCCTGATCGCCAAAAAGGTAGCGCCCCTGCGTCGGCCGATCGACGGTACCGAGCGTGTTGAGCAGCGTCGACTTGCCGCACCCAGACGGCCCCATGATCGCCACGAATTCACCCGCCGCGACATGCAGATCGATATCGTGCAACGCCATTGTCTCGACTTCGTCAGAAACATAGCGACGCTGGATATTTTCCAAGTGGATCATGAACGAGCCTTCCTAGCGGAGATTGAGAACATCGCCCCTGACCGACGATGTATTCGATGTGACGATTCGGTCCTGCGGCGCCAGACCGGCGAGAATCTCTACCTGTTGGGGGTTGCGCCGCCCGACCCGGACCGGGCGACGCCGGGCATGGCTGCCGTCGGGATCGATGACGAAGATGCTCGTGCCGTTGCTCCTCTCAAGCCAACCGCCGACCGGCACGACCAGTGCTGGCGCAGTGCTGCCCAGCGTGATCCGGCTGTCCATCGTCTGGCCGCGATTGAGCCCGACCGGCGCTGGTCCATCAAAGGTAAGCTCGACGCGAAATTTGCCGTCTTTGACAGCGGGCAACACCTTGCTGACCGTGAGCCGGGCACCGTCTGCGCTGGCTTGCTGACCAACTGAGACCCGGCCCAGATAAAATTCGTCGACATCGGCTTCCAGCTTCCACGCCCCTTCGCTATCGACCTGCCCGGCCGGATCGCCCGGCTTGAGCGTCTGCCCGGGCTGGATCGCAAAATTGGTCAATCGACCGCCGACGGGTGCGCGAACGATCAAAGCGTCAAGCCCTGCACGGACTGCGGCCAGGTTCCCGCCCAACCGGTTACGCGTATCGGCCAGCCGCGCTTCCTGAGTGGCGGCGATCTGCGCTTCGGCAGCGGTGCCCGACTGGAGCTGGGCGAGACGCTTTTCCTGATAGGCGGCTTCCTCTGAAAACCCCTTCAACCCGGCATCCGCGATAATGCCCTTGTCGTGGAGGAGCTGATGCTTGGTAAGTTCGCGCCGTGCCTTGAGCAGATCATAAGTCGCCTGGGCAAGCTGGCTGTCGCGCTCGAGCCGATTGCGTTCGATGCCCAGGTCCTCGCTCGCCAGCCCACCAAGTTGCCCGGCAATCTGTGCCTCGCGCGACAGCACGTCCAGTTTGAGCGACGGATTGGCCAGCGTGGCCAGCGTCTGCCCGGCGGTGACCATCGCACCGTCCTGCACGAACAATCGTTCAACCTGCCCGCCTGCCAGCACCCCGACCAGCGTTGTCAACCTTGGCGCCACGGTAGCGCGGACCGGCAGATAATCTGCAAAGGGCGCGCGCGTAACGGTGCCCGTTTCGATATCGGCCAGCGCAATATCAGTGGAGCCGCTAGCCGGCAGCACCCACCAGATCAGCAGCGTGGCGATCACCCCCGCTACAGCGACGATTACCGCTCGGCGGCGCCACCAGGGCCGTGCGGGTTTTGTTATCCTGCGATCCATCGACGCGCCGGGAAGGAGGAGAGGAGACGGGCTTGCGTGTTCGGCCTGTTCGGTCATCATGGAGCAAGTATCAGGTGAACCGGTCATAAAGTCTAAGCCCTTATGAATGATGAGTTTTTATCAGACCTGGCGCGCAGCGACCGTCCATTGGCGGACACAGTGTCCGGCAATGGACAGCGCGTGCCAGTGTCAAGCGGAGCGGCTATTTTACTGATCGATGACAATCCCGCGGTCGCGCAGGCGATGGCGATTACC
>JBBQHG010000006.1:0-31572 GCA_038323755.1 Sphingomonadales bacterium | reverse complement strand
GATCGAATCCAGGAGGATGACGACATCCTTCTTGTGCTCGACCAGGCGCTTGGCCTTCTCGATCACCATTTCGGCGACCTGAACGTGACGCGAGGCGGGTTCGTCGAAGGTCGAAGAAACGACCTCGCCGTTGACGCTGCGCTGCATGTCGGTGACTTCCTCCGGCCGCTCGTCGATGAGTAGGACGATGAGAAACACTTCGGGGTTGTTGTCGGTGATCGCGCGCGCGATATTCTGCAGCAGCACGGTCTGGCCGGTGCGCGGGGGAGCGACGATCAGCGCGCGCTGGCCCTTGCCCTGGGGCGAGACGATATCGATCACGCGCGCCGACTTGTCCTTGACGGTCGGATCATGCGGATCGAGCGTCAGCTTCTCATCGGGATAAAGCGGCGTCAGATTGTCGAAATTGACGCGGTGGCGCACGGCATCTGGATCGTCGAAATTGACAGACGTCAGTCGCACCAAGGCGAAATAGCGTTCGCCATCCTTGGGCCCACGAATTTCGCCCTCAACAGTGTCACCGGTGCGCAGGCCGAATTTGCGAACCTGGTTGGGCGAGATGTAGATATCGTCGGGGCCGGCGAGATAATTGGCTTCCGGGCTGCGCAGAAAGCCGAAGCCGTCGGGCAGCACTTCGATGGTACCGAGCCCCATGATCTGCTCGCCATTTTCGGCCTGGATCTTGAGGATCGCGAACATCAGGTCCTGCTTGCGCAGCGTCGACGCGCCCTCGATGCCAAGCCCTTCGGCCATTTCGACCAGTTCGGCCGGCTTTTTCTTTTTCAGGTCCGCAAGATGCATGGGATGTGGTCCGGTCGTAACGGTTTTGGGGAGAGCGTCAGTCTGCGAAAGGAGTACGCGACGATGCTGAAAGGAAGGGCCGACGCACGGCACGGGACCGCGCGTGGTGGTTGTCCGCCGAATTAGGTCGCGCGAGCCCCCAAGTCAAGCAAGCTTCAAAAGGGCTGGACGATCGCCAGCACGACGATGATGGCAGCCGCGATGCCGGGTACCTCGTTGAGAAGGCGCAACTGCTTGCCGGTCAGCGATTGCTTGCCGGCAGCGAGTTTCTTCGAATATCCAGCGATATAGCCGTGATAACCGGTCAAGCCGAGCACGATCAACAGCTTGAAATGCAGCCAGCCAAGCCCGCTGCGACCATTGAGCAGGCCGACCTGCGCGGCGAGCATCAGCCCCAACACCCAGACGATGATCATCGACGGCGTCAGAATGATCGAGCGCAGCTTTTGTTCGCGATCGGCCCAGATCGCGGCTTCGGGCGAGCCGGGGACAGCTTCCTGATGATAAACCAGGAAGCGCGGCAGCATGAACAGACCCGCCATCCAGAAAATGACGAAAATGACATGGGCCGCCTTTACCCACAGATAGGCACCGCCAAGCCAGCCAATCATCGTACCGGGCCCCGGACGCGGGCAATGAGCTGCTCGACATGCGCGATCGGCGTGTCCTGCAGAATGCCATGGCCGAGATTGAAGACATGCGGACGATCAGGGAAGGCAGCGATCACGCGATCAATCGCGAGGTTGAGCGTCTCGCCACCTGTAACGAGCGCGAGCGGATCAAGATTGCCCTGTACCGGCATGCCTTCAGGCACCGTGGCGTCTGCCCATTCGGGGTCGAGCGTCTCGTCCAGACCAAGCGCGTCGACGCCGGTTTCGCGGGCATAGGCCGCCAGCTTGGCGCCAGCCCCCTTAGGAAAGCCGATAACGGGCGTGTCGGGGTAGCGCGCATGAAGGGCAGCGGCGATCATGGCGTTTGGGGCGATCACCCAACGTTCGAACTGTGCGGGCGACAGGCTGCCCGACCAGCTATCGAACAGCTGGACCGCCTCTACGCCGGCTTCGATCTGCATCGCGACATATTCAATGGTGAGCGCGGCGATGGCATCGATGATCTCGCCAAAAGCCTGCGGGTCACGATAGGCGAAACGGCGTGTCTCGGCCTGATCCTTGCTGCCATGTCCTGCGACCATATAGGTCGCAACGGTCCAGGGGCTGCCTGCAAAGCCCAGAAACGTCGTCTCCGGGGCGAGCATGCCAGCGACCTTGCGAACGGTGGCGTAGACGGGCTCCAGCCGCTCGGGCGCTGCCTGGAGCGAGGCAAGCGTGGCATCGACAAGGGCAGGCGTCAGCGCCGGCCCTTCACCGACGCCGAAGGTAAGATGCTGACCCATGGCAGACGGAACCATGAGGATATCGGAAAACAGGATCGCCCCATCAAAGCCGAAGCGCTTGAGCGGCTGAATCGTCACTTCGGCGGCGGCATCGCTATCGTTGACGAGATCGAGAAAGCCACCCTTCTCGGCCCGCAGTGCGCGATATTCGGGAAGATAGCGGCCGGCCTGGCGCATGAGCCACAAAGGGGGTGTCGCCTGGCGCTCGCCTCGCAGGGTCGCCAGCAGCGGCTTATGATCGGACAGCGTCTCTCTCCTGCTACTATTAAGATAAGAATCTATAAAAGGATGTTGATGTGGTGGCACGGTTGATTGCGGGGCTTAAGCTGTCCTCCCGATAACGCCAACAGCTTGACCGGACCAGCCCCGCGCAATCGCTTGGAGTCGATTCCGCCATCCCCGTTATCCACAGGCTGTTGAGCGATCACTGGGGTGTCGACGAGATTGTGGACAACGCAACGGTTATCCAGCGCGATGCATGCGCTTGGCGCGGAGCAGCGGTTGCGCTAGCGTTTTTGCGCATGTTGTCCACATTTTCATCCCGCTGATGCGGTTGCACCTCCATCTCCTGTCGGATTCGACCGGCGAAACGCTGGAGAACATCGCCAAGGCGGCGCTGGCGCAATATGACGATGTCGAGACGATCCGACATTTCTGGCCAATGGTGCGCAGCGAGGCGCATCTGGAGCGGATTCTGCAGGAAATAACGCAAAATCCAGGACTTGTGCTGTTCACGCTGGTCAATCTGCAGACCAGGCGGACGCTGGAGGCACAGTGCCGGCTGCTTGGGTTGACGGCGGTCGCACCGCTCGATTCGGTGACCGATGCGCTGTCGTCATTGCTTGGCCAGCAGGCCAAGGCACGGCCGGGCCGCCAGCACATGCTCGACGCCGCCTATTTCGCGCGGGTCGAGGCGATCCAGTTCACCATCGCCCATGACGACGGCATTGGCTGGGAGGAATGGGAGGAGGCGGATATCGTGCTTGCGGGCGTATCGCGCTCCTCCAAGACGCCGACTGCCATTTATCTCGCCAATCGCGGGTTCAAGACCGCTAATATCCCGATCGTGGTCGAGGTACCGCCACCACCGGCGCTGTACACGCTCAAAAATCCGCTGATCGTCGGGCTGACGACGAGTGCTGATCGATTGATCCAGGTGCGGCGCAACCGGTTGTTGTCGCTCAACCAGGCGCCCGAGACCGATTATGTGAACCAGGAGGCCGTATCGCGCGAGGTCGCGTATGCGCGGCGGATGTTTGCCGATAATGGCTGGCCGGTGATTGACGTCACGCGCCGCTCGATCGAGGAAACCGCGGCCGCCGTCATCGCGCTGGTCAATGACCGGGCGGGAACGCAATGAGCCTGATCCTTGCCTCGCAAAGCGCCTCGCGCCGGGCGATGCTCGATGCGGCGGGTGTCAGCTATCGCGCGGTGCCGGCGCATGTCGATGAGGACGCGACCAAGCAGGCGTTCCTTGAGGCAAAAGCGCCACCGCGCGATATTGCCGATGCACTGGCCGAGCTGAAGGCGGTGAAGATATCACAGACACATCCGGGCGATCTGGTGCTGGGCAGTGACTCGATCGTGGCGCTGGCTGACGGCATGCTGCTCGATAAACCCGTCGACCGTGCCACTGCGGCGCACCATCTGTCGCTGCTTTCGGGGGGTACACACCAGCTGGTTTCCGCAGCGGTGATTGCCGAACAGGGCCGCGCGGTCTGGCGTCATGTCGATACAGCACGGCTGGTCGTGCGTCTGCTATCAGCCGATTTCATCGAGGCTTATCTGGATGCAGAATGGCCGGCGATTGCAGGCTGTGTCGGGTGTTTCCGGATTGAGGGGCCGGGCGTGCAGCTGTTCGAGCGCGTCGACGGCAATCATTTCACCATCCTGGGCATGCCGCTGCTGCCGGTGCTCGGCTATCTGCGGACACGGGGACTGATGACGTCATGACGCGGCCCTATGCAGAAGTGATCGGCGATCCGATCAGCCATTCCAAATCGCCGATGATTCACGGTTTCTGGCTCGACGCGCTTGATATCGCCGCGGATTATCGCGCCATGCACGTCTTGCCCGAGGGGTTGGCCGACTATTTCGCCACCCGAGGCGCGGACCCGGCCTGGCGCGGGTGCAATGTAACGGTGCCGCACAAGATCGCGACGCTCGATCATGTGCCTGACCCAGGCGGCATCCGCGCGACGATTGGCGCGATCAATACCGTGGCGCGGAACGAACAGGGAGACCTGTTCGGTACCAATACCGATGCCGCCGGCTTTTACGCGCCAATTGCCGATATTGCGCTGACGGGCGCCGACATGGTGGTGATCGGTGCAGGCGGTGCGGCGCGCGCGATCCTGTTTGCGCTGTCCCGGCTTCGGGTGGGGCGCGTGACGTTGCTCAACCGCAATGTGCTAAAGGGCGCCGCCTTGCTCGCGCAGTTCGGGCTGAAGGGGCAGGTGCTGCCGCTGACGGCGCCGCTGCCCCCCGCGACGCTGGTGGTGAATGCCAGCGTGCTGGGCATGGTGGGGCAGCCGCCGCTGACGATCGATCTGGACGGGTTGCCCGATGACGCTATCGTCTATGACATCGTCTATGCGCCGCTCGAGACGCCATTGCTGGCGGCGGCGCGGGCGCGCAATCTTGATACCGTTGACGGGCTCGAGATGCTGATCGGCCAGGCGGCGCTTGCGTTTGAGCTGTTCTTTGGCGTTGCCCCGCCGCGCGAGAAGGACGCGGCGCTCCGCGCGCTGCTGATGGCATGATCACGCGCACATGATAAAACTGGGTTTGACCGGATCGATCGGCATGGGGAAATCCACCGTTGCGGCGATGTTCGCGGCAGAAGGCGTGCCCGTGTTCGATGCCGACGCGACCGTCCACCGACTGCAGGGCCCCGGAGGCGCGTTGCTGCCAGCAATCGAACTTGCGTTTCCCGGCACGACCGGCCCGGCTGGCGTCGACCGCGCGGCGCTGGGCGCGCAGGTCTTTGGCAATGACGCATCGATGCGGCGGCTTGAGGCGATTGTTCACCCGGCGGTCGGGCGGGAGCGGGCCGCGTTTATGGCGATGCATGCCGATGCGCCGATCGTCGTGTTCGATGTGCCACTGCTGTTCGAAACCGGCGGCAATGCAGGCGTCGACAAGATCGCCGTGGTTTCCGCGCATCAAGAGGTGCAGCGCGCACGCGTGCTTGCCAGGCCGGGGCAGAGCGAGCGGCGGCTGGCCGAAATTCTCGCGCGCCAGACGCCCGACGCCGAAAAGCGCGCGGGCGCCGATTTCGTCATCGCCACCGATGTCCCACTGGAGGAAACCCGTGCCAGCGTTCGTGCGGTCATCGCTTGCCTGTTGGGCGCGACAGGTGGATAACGATTAGAATGCGTGAGATTGTCTTCGATACCGAGACGACCGGGCTCAGCTTTTCAAATGGCGATCGGCTGGTCGAAATTGGCTGCGTGGAAATGATCAACCGGGTCGAGACCGGGCGAACCTATCATGCTTATTTCCACCCCGAACGGCCAATGGCGCCCGAAGCGCAGGCAATCCATGGGCTGAGCGATGCCTTTCTGGCCGACAAACCGCGTTTTGCCGACACCTGCGAGGATCTGCTCGAATTCCTCGCCGATGCACCGCTGATCGCGCATAATGCCAGCTTCGATTTCGGCTTTCTGAACGGTGAACTGAAGCGGAGCGGGCGGACGATGATCTCGCTCGACCGGATGGTCGATACTGTCGCGATGGCGCGGACGCGGCACCCCGGCGCCAAACACTCGCTCGATGCGCTGTGCACCCGCTATGGCATCGACCGCAGCCACCGGGTGCTGCACGGCGCGCTGCTCGATGCGCAGCTGCTGGCGCAGGTTTATGTCGAGCTGACCGGTGGGCGCCAGATCGGCCTGACGCTTGAGGGCGATTCGGTTGAGCGCCCGGCAGAGACAGCCCCTGCCCTGCCGCCACGTATCGCGCGCCCTGCCCGCTTCTTTAGCGTCAATGATTTGGAAGCGGTTCGACACGCAGAGTTTATGAAGAGCGTGAACAATCCGATCTGGGGCTCGTTGGCCCCCGACTGATGTGCGGTTGCGGTCAGCCGACAGGCCACCGCCCAATGATGGAGAATGATGATGGACATCCGCGTTTCCGGCCACCAGGTGGACACTGGCGATGCACTCCGGCTGCATGTCAACGAGCGCTTGCAGGGCATTGCCGAGAAATATTTCGCCCGGGCGATCTCCGCGCATGTCACACTTGGCCGCGGGCCGCACGACAATGGATTCACCTGCGATATCGTCGCGCATGTGATGCAGGGCCTGGTGCTCAAGGGGCGCGGCGATGCGATGGAGGCGCACCTCGCCTTTGACGGTGCCGCCGACAAGATCGAAAAGCAGCTGCGCCGCTATATGCGTCGTCTGAAGGACCGCCATAGTGCCTCTGCCATGAACGGCGCGTCGAACGGGCGGGTCGCGCCTGAAGCGCAGACCGACAATGCCGGCTACACCTTGTTCAGCGAAGGCGACCACGATTCTGAGGCGCAGGATTTCCCGGCCATTGTCGCAGAAATGCGGGTCGATGTGCCCGATGCCAGCGTGTCCGACGCGGTGATGATGCTCGATCTGCGCAACACCACCGCGCTGTTGTTTCGCAACAGCGGCACGGGATCATATAATATGGTCTATCGACGGGGTGATGGCACGATCGGCTGGGTCGAGCCGCAGCGCGGCGGCTAACGCTTTCACTGGCGGGCAAACGGCGCTATGCGGCGCCTCCTATCGATTGGCGCCGCATGGCACCGCCCCGCTCTCATTGCCGATTGTCGTTTGCACGGCACGCCCGGCCAGGACCATGATGATCAACTTTAGCGATCTGTTGTTGCCGCAAACCGTGCTCGAGCACGTCGCTGTCGGCAATAAAAAGGCGCTGTTCCAGCATATCGCGGCTGTTGCCGGCGAGATCCATCACCTTGACGGCAAGGATATCGCTGCCGCTCTGACCGAACGCGAGCGGCTGGGGTCGACCGGTTTTGGCGGGGGCGTTGCCATTCCGCACGGCAAGTTGGCAGGACTCGACTCGGTGATTGGCCTGTTTGTGCGGCTGACTCAGCCGATCGATTATCAGGCAGTCGACGATCTGCCCGTCGATATCGTCTTCATGATGCTGTCACCGCCCGATGCAGGGGCAACCCATCTGAAGGCATTGGCCCGCGTCTCGCGGCGGCTGCGCGACCGGGCCTTTGTTGCCAAGCTGCGCGGGGCCGGCTCCCGCGACGCCCTGTATGCGCTGTGGACTGGCGATGAAGCGCGCGATGCCGCCTGACGCACCGGCACCTGCCCAGGGTGCCGAAGCGCATTACCGCGCACTCGAATCGCTGTATGATGCAGCACCGATCAACCGGCTGTTCGATTCGCACCTCATCATCCCAGAAAAGGGCGTGGCGCAGATCAATTTCACGCTCGATTCGCGTTATTATCATGCCGCAGGCGCCGCGCATGGCACGAGCTATTTCAAGATGCTGGATGACGCCGCTTTTTATGCGGCCAACAGCCTGGTGACCGATCGCTTCCTGCTCACCACCGCGTTCAACCTGTTGCTGACCAGGCCGATGACCGAAGGCCGCGTGACGGCCGAGGGCCGGTGGATCAGCGGCCAACGGCGGGTGTTGATCGCCGACGCACGGCTGATCGACGCCAGCGGTGAGGAAGTCGCCCGGGGCACCGGCACCTTCATGCGATCGCGAATCCCGCTCGCCAGCCTGCCCGGTTATCGCGCCGCGTGAGTGACCGGCTGCCCAGCCACTTGCTGGTCGGTGCGATGATTCGTCGGGTCAACGATGCCGGGGGCGGTGCAATGGTGCTGGCGCGCGGGGACGCGGACGCTGGCGCAATCCTGGTGATTACTTGTGAAAAAGCGAGATCATTCAATGTGTTCGAACGAGGAATCGGGCCGGATGGCAAGGTGTGTCTCGTCAAATCAATCGCAGGACCGACCGATAATTCCCTGGCCGTGAGCGATTACTGGCAGCGCCGACGCAGTCGTGATCCTGATTTATGGGTGATCGAACTGGATATCGCAGAAGCGGAACGGTTCGCCGCTGAAACGATCGCGCCGACTTGACTATATTGCGCCGCACAACGAGAGCCCAGCGCTTGATGAAACGCGTTGTGCTGTGCCGGTGTGCGATACTGGTCGGTGACGCAGTCGGGGGGTCAGCCCGGAATGATGCCCAATTGGGGGCATCTCCACCGCGCGCCAACCGCATATACAGCAGATTAAATGCAGTTTTCGTTTCGTGCCGCGATCGTCATCGCGGCTTTCTGTGCAGCCAGCCTCGCCGGATACGGCACGCCAGGCTTTGCGTTTGAGCCCGACAAGTCGGTGCTCCAGGCGCCTCAGACGCCTTATTTCCCTACCAACGCCACACTAGCTTCGATTGTTCCCACCGTTGTGTCGCCAATTGTCGAGACGGCCCCGGCAGCGCAAGACGCCGCCGATGCGGAAGAGTCGGCCGATGAGCAAAGCTATGAGTCACTCGCTGCTGCGGTTTCGGCCCAGTCAGTGCCCGAGACGGTCTCGGCCGATCTCGCCTGCCTGGCCGGCACGATCTATTTCGAGGCCAAGGGCGAACCGCTGAGCGGGCAGCTGGCCGTGGCGCAGGTCGTCCTCAACCGGACGCAATCGGGCCGCTTCCCCAAGTCAATTTGCTCTGTGGTCATGCAGCGCGGGCAATTCTCGTTCATTCGTGGCGGCAAGATGCCGGCAGTATCGACGAGCAAGGCGGCGTACCGCACCGCGATGGCGGTTGCTCAGGTGGCGCTCGACAAGGCCTGGGAAGGGCCTGCAGCGAACGCGCTGTTCTTCCACGCCCGCCGCGTATCGCCGGGCTGGCGCATGACCCGCGTCGCATCGATCGGTGGTCACGTCTTTTACCGCTGACAGACCGGCCATCGTAAAAAAGCAAGGGGCGGCGCATGCGTCGCCCTTTTCTTTGTTCGCTAAACGTTCTAATTCGCGGGCATGATCGACGATGTTTCCGTGCCAACCGCCTGCCCGCCGGCAACGCTTTCTGCCATCTGCGCCGCCGATATTGCCCGTGGCGTAACGCGCATGTTGCTCAGGCACGATCTGATCGCGATGGGCGAAGTGCCGCTGGATGGCGGCCGCCGGGCGGACCTGATGGCGCTTGATTCGCGCGGCGGCATCGTCATCGTCGAGATCAAGGTGTCGCGCGCCGATTTGCTCGGTGACGGCAAATGGACAGATTATCTGGCCCATTGCGACCGGTATTTCTGGGCCGTACCCGCCGGGTTCGACATCACGCCACTCGCAGGTGATGCCTTTTTACCCGAGCGCACCGGCATCATCGTGGCGGATCGGTATGATGCGACGATCGTGCGCGCGGCGTTCAGCACACCGCTCTCGGCCCCCGCGCGCAAGCGAAGCACGCTGAGCTTTGGTCGCCGCGCCGGCCGCCGCCTGATCCTGTCGATCGATCCCGATGCCGAGCTGCAGATCTAAAGCAGAGAGATCAGAGCTTGGGACCGGACACGACGCGCCGGTCACGCTTGGGCACATCGGCAAATAATTTCGCAAGACCGGGGGTTCGCACATCCTCATTGGCATAAATGCGCGCTGATTTGCCAGCGAGTGAATCGGCCTGGTCGGGATCGGCGCCAGCTGTCAGCAATTCCCGGATAATGGCGGTATCGCGGCGCTGCACCGCCCGGATGAGCGGCGTTTCACCGCTATCATTGCCTTGGTTGACATTGGCCCTGGCGGCGATCAGCGGGGCGATCAGATCACCATAACCGCTCGATACGGCGACCATGAGCGGGGTGTTGCCGTCCTTGTCCCGCAAATTGGGGTCAGCGCCCTTTTGCAATAGGAAACGCATGTAGAGCAGGTTGCCCTTCTTGGCGACGATGTGAAGAGCGGTTTCGCGGCTCGAAAAGTCCCGCGTGTTGACGACGGTGGTCCCGGTTGCATTCAGCGCTGCCGTCACCTCGGTGTTATTTTCGCTCTTGATCGCCTCAAGGAACTTCGCGCCCGCCGATTGCGCGAATTGCGCGGTTGCCGCGCTGCCGATCGAAAACGCGGCGACCGCCGCCAACACCAGTCTGAACAAAGCGCGCATGATTGATATCTACCCCTAACTTGGCCGCCCGGGCCCGACCAACACTTGCATCCACTGCGATATCAGATCATGTCTGGCCGCGCCATGAACGAGAAGTTTCGGACGGCCATCCTGTTATTGGCCACAGCCCTGATCGCCGGCTGTAGCCCCTATAGCGGTTCCTCCAGCCAGCCCAGCCCTGCCGCGCCGCTGGCCGGTGCACGGATCGGCGGACCGTTCACGCTGACGAACCAGGACGGCAAGCGCGTTAGCGACACCGACTTTGCCGGCAAATACCGCATCTTTTATTTTGGCTATACCTATTGCCCGGATGTGTGCCCGGTCGATGTGCAGAACATTGCGCTGGCCATGCGTGCGCTCGACAAGAGCGACCCGCAGCTGTCTGCGCGGATCGTGCCGATCTTTGTCACGGTCGATCCAGCGCGCGATACGCCGACCGTGCTCAAGCAGTTCACCAGCGCCTTTTATCCCCGCCTCGTCGGCCTGACCGGTACGCCAGCCGAAATCACGGCGGTGAAGGACGAATTCGCAATCTTTTCCCAGGCGCAACCGCCCCAGCCGGGCGGGGGTTACACCGTCAACCATAGCCGCCTGGCCTATCTGTTCGGGCCCGATGGCAAGCCGCTTGCGCTGCTGCCGCAGGACAAGACCCCCGAAGAGATCGTCGCCGAGATCAAGCGCTGGGCGGCATGACGGGCCGATTCTGGGAAGATGTGCCGCTCGAAAAGCTCGACCGCGCGCAGTGGGAGGCGCTGTGCGATGGCTGCGGCAAATGCTGCGTCCACAAGCTGGAGGACGAGGAAACCGGCGAGCTCTTCCCGACCAATGTTTCCTGTCGGCTGCTTGATCGCAGCACGGCGCTGTGCTCCGACTACAAGCACCGCCATGCCTATGTCGCCGAATGCGTTCGGCTGACGCCCGCCAAGCTTGCCGAGATCGACTGGCTGCCGTGGAGCTGTGCCTATCGGTTGCGGGGCGATGGCAAGCCATTGCCCGCCTGGCACTATCTTGTTTCCGGTGATCGCGATTCGATCCACCGGGCCGGCATGTCGGTGCGCGGCCGAACGATCTCCGAAGACGATGCCGGCGACCTTGAACACCATCTGATCGACGAGGAACTGTGACCCCGCCGTTTGACGTCGTGCGCCATCCCCGCGCCCGGCGCGCCCGGCTGAGTGTCGATCCGGCGAGTGGGGCCGTGCGCCTGACCATCCCCAAGCGCGCACCGCTGGCGCCCGCCATCCGCTGGGCAGAAGCGCATGGTGAGTGGATTGCCGAACAACGCGCCAAATTGCCTGTGCCACGCCCCTTCGCGCCCGGCGCCGAAATCCCGTTCGGCAATGACACGCTGACGATCCACTGGGACGAAGCCGCCCTCCGCCGCGTGGTAAGAGAGGGCGACGTCCTGCGCTGTGGCGGCCCAGTCGAGGGACTCACCCGCCGGATTGCTGCCTGGCTGAAACGCGAGGCGCTGGCCTTGCTGACGAGCGAAACCGCGGAATTTGCCGCAAGAGCAGGCGTGACAGTCGAGCGGGTGGCGGTGGGCGATCCGCGCGGACGCTGGGGCAGTTGTTCGTCCGCCGGGACAATCCGCTATAGCTGGCGGCTGATCCTGATGCCCGATCGGGTCCGCCGTGCGACCGTGGCGCATGAGGTGGCCCACCGGGTGCAGATGAACCACAGTGCCGCTTTCCACGCCGTGGTCGATCAGCTGGTGGGCCCTGACGCCGACACGGCGCGCGCCTGGCTGCGGCGCCACGGCGCAGCGCTTCACTGGTTGGGGCGCGACTCCTGAGGACGATCAGGTGGCGGCACGCGCGGCTGTGACGGTGCCTGCGCCGGCGCCTGTGCTGGGGGCGCACCAGACCGACCAAGCACCCGATCAAGCCACGCCTGGTTGAGCTGCTGGGCTGGCGGTGGGCGATCGCCTTCATCGGGCGGTGGGCGATCCTCCTCAAGCGGTCCGCCATCGGGGCTGACCAGGCTGCCGTCTGCCGGTGGTGGCGCCTCACCCGAATCGACTGGGTTGCCATTTTCATCGACGAACAGGCCATTGTCAGGCTGACCGAAATAATTCTCGCCGTAGAACAGCGAATCTTCGTCTGGCAGCGTCACCGCTGTTTCGAACTGTTCGACAGGCCGACGCGCCACCGCGACCTTCATGAAGGCAGCAAAGGCGCGCGCCGGGGCAGTGCCGCCCTGCAGGCCGGGAACGGTGCGCGCATCATCCCGCCCCATCCACACACCGGTTGTCAGACCGCTCGAAAAGCCGAGGAACCAGCCATCCTTGTTCGATGTGGTCGTGCCGGTCTTTCCCGCAACCGGGCGACCGATCTGCGCCGCGCGACCGGTGCCGGTGTTGACGGCGGTCTGCAACAGATCGGTCATCTGTGCGGCCACGCTCGGCGCCACCAGCACTTGTGAGCGATCAACTTCATGCGCGTAAATCGTGACGCCATTGGCGGTTACCTTGGTGATGCCATAGGGCGTCACGGCCACGCCCTTGTTGGCGACAGAGGCAAAGGCCCGCGTCATGTCGATCAGTCGCACGTCGGAGGTGCCAAGCACCATCGCCGGATGCGTATCAACCGGCGTGGTGATGCCAAATCGGCGAGCCATATCGGCAATGGTCGCAAAGCCGACTTCCTCGCCCAGCTTGGCGGCCACGGTGTTGATCGAATAGGCAAAGGCGTTGCGCAAGGTGACTTCGCCGGCGTTGCGACCCGAACTGTTGCGCGGGCTCCAGCCGTTGATGGTGATTGGCTCGTCCACCACCTTTTCTTCGGTCCGGTGTCCCGCCTCCAGCGCGGTCAGATAGACGAAAAGCTTGAACGCCGAGCCCGGCTGGCGGACGGCCTGAGTCGATCGGTTGTAGATCGATGAGACATAGTCAGTGCCGCCGACCATCGCGCGTACCGCGCCATCCCGGTCAAGCGATACCAGCGCGCCCTGCGCGTTCTTGGGCGCGTTGGTGCGCACCGCTGTATCAGCGGCGCGCTGCATCGACAGGTCTAGCGTCGTCCATACCTCTAGCGGGCGCGACGTTTCATCGATCAACAGCTCGAGTTGCGGCAGCGCCCAATCCGTAAAATAGCGCACGCTGTTCTGCTTGGGCTCCGGCGCGAGCTTGACCGACTTCGGGTCGGCAGCGGCGGCCTGCTCGGCGGTGATCGCCCCGGTTTCCTCCATCACGCCGATGACGACGCCGGCGCGCCCGATCGCCGCTTCGGCGTCGGCGGTGGGTGAATAATGCGATGGCGCCTTGACCAATCCGGCGATGACGGCCGCCTCTGCAAGGTTCAGATGATCGGCCCGGTGACCGAAAAAGCGGCGCGATGCGGCATCGATGCCATAGGCGCCGCCGCCGAAATAGACCTTGTTGAGATAGAGTTCGAGGATCTGATCCTTGCTGAACTGACGCTCGAGCGCCAGCGCCAGCACCATTTCACGCAATTTACGGCCAAAAGTGTAGCGATTGGACAGGAAAATGGTCCGCGCGACTTGCTGTGTAATCGTCGATGCACCCTGCAGGCGCCGGCCATTGCCGCGGTTCATGATCGCAAAGCGCGTAATCCGCAGCAGCGCCCAGGGATCCACGCCCGGATGCGAGCGGAAGCGGCGATCCTCGACCGCGACCGTCGCATCCCGCATGACCGAGGGAATCCTGTCATAGGGCAGCCACTCGCCATAGCTCGGCCCAAGCGACACGATAACGGTTCCGTCAGCGGCGTGCACACGGATCATCTGGCCGTTGGGGGACGATTTCAGCTCATCGAAGCTCGGCAGCTGTGCCTTGGCGACATAGATGCTGACGATCAGCGCAACCAGGCCAATCGCGAACAGCCCGCCCGCGATCTGCAGCGCAAGCACGATCCGGCGACGCCAAATGAGAGGGATGCGGGAAAGGGACAGGTTGGCCATGAAGGACTGGCGGGATACTGCTTATCCCGCCCGCTCACAAGCGCTCAGGCAGTTTCACCACTCGTCCTGGCTCGAAAATCGAGCGACAGGGAGTTCATGCAGTAGCGCAACCCCGTCGGCGGGGGTCCATCAGGGAAAACATGGCCCAGATGCCCGTCGCAGCGTGCGCACCGGGCCTCGATCCGGGTCATGCCGTAGCTGTCGTCGCGGTGCTCGCTGACATGATCGGGATTGATTGGCTGGGTGAAGCTTGGCCAGCCCGATCCGGAATCGAACTTGTCGGCACTGTCGAACAACTCCAGCGCACAACCGCCACAGCGATAGACGCCGTCTGCCTTGTTATCGTTATAACGCCCGGTAAAGGCGCGCTCGGTGCCGGCTTCGCGCAGTACATGATACGCTTCTGGCGACAGTTTTTTGCGCCATTCGGCTTCGGACAGGGTCAGATGTTCCATGCTGATAGCTTTCTTATGCCGCGCGCTTCGCGTCAATCGGGGAATGATTGATCCGGGTGAGCCGGGCGGCGATGTCGATCATAATCGGTGCTTTTTGAGCAAGAATTACCAAGCGGGCGGCGGCGGCGGGGTGTTCAGCGGCCGAACGGATCAGGCCGGCCAGGGCAATCGGCCGGGCGAGATCGCGCGCCAGCCGTTGCTGGAACCCTACTGCTGAACCTGGGCCGCCGCGCGCATAGGCCTGCGCCGCGCGGATGCCGCTGGCAATGGCGATGCCCATCCCCTCGCCGGCCAACGATGGGATGACGCCGGCCTGATCACCAAGCCGGAACAGCCCTGCCTCACCGCGGCGCAGGCGCCAGCCATAAGGAACATTGGCAACAGCATCGACCGGGCCCGGCGCGCGCCATGCCAGCCGTTCGGCAAGGACGGGCGATTCTGCCGCAATTGCGGTGAGCAACCCTTCCGGCCCCCCGGCCTCGACCAGCCTTGATCGGTGCACGGCGAGGCAAAAATTGCCGCTGCCATCTTCCTGCAGGTTCAGTCCGGCATAGCCGCGATCGAACAGATGCAGCTCGATCGCGCCTGCGATCAGCCGATCGAGCGACGGCGAGGGCGCCAGCCGCACGCGCAGGCCGAGCGACGGATCTGCTTCCTGCGCTTCGACCGGCCGGGCGAGCCCGCGAAGGTCGCGCTTGCCCGATGCGAGGAAGATGGCATCGGCGCCGATGCTGGCCCCGCCCTTGAGCGCGACGATGCCGCCCGCCGCCGAACGCGCCTCAACGCCGTACTCGATTGCCGCGCCGCGGGCGGCGGCCAGCGCCATCATCACGCTATCAAGGCGGTGGCGCGACACGCCCTTGGCCGGGTGCGGCAACGGCGCGCTCGCCATGCGGCCACCGACGAACAAGCGGGCGGTGGTGAGGTCGCTTGTATTGAGCAGCGTCGGATCGACCCCTAGCGCGCGCAGGCTCTCCAGCGATCGCCAGCTGAGAAACCCGCCACACAGCGCGTCTCCGGTCACCGCCGTCCGCTCGATCAGCAGATGGGGGAGCGCTGCATCGGCGAGCAGGATGGCCGCCGCTGCGCCAGCGGGCCCGCCGCCGATGATCAGCGCCGGCGTTCGACGCATAGCCGGAACGGAAATTGGCGCTTCACCTCAGCCGCATCAATCCCGGCCTCGCGCAACAGCGGTGCCCATTCGGCGGCGCGATAGCTGCGCGCGATCGACAAGGTACCGTCATGCTTCACCATCGGGTGCCAGCGCATCAGCGTGGCCAGCACCGGGAAGCCCCAATGCGCAAAGCCGTTGCGTTCCAAATCGTTGACAAACCAGCCGCGTCGCGCCTCGCTTTCCATGAAGCGCAGAAATGCTATCAGCTGCGCAGGCGTCATATGATGGGCGACCAGGCTGCTGATCACCACGTCCCAACCCTGCCCGGCCTGATCGGCATAATCACCGGTGACATAGCGGATCGGCAAGCCCTGTGGGGTATGGGCGGTTGCCGCCCTCTCGCTGCGCGGGTTGAGATCGATGCCGACCAGATCGGCTACAATGCCCCGTTTGGCTGCCCAGGTTGCGACGCGGCGCAGCATGTCGCCATCGCCAAAGCCGACATCGAGCAATTTGAGCGTGCGTGATCCCGACATCGCTCGATCAAGAAAAGCGAGCGTTGGGCGCGCCGCCATCGTCAGCACATTCACTCGCGCAAGATCGGCAACAACCGCTGCATAGACGTCTGCATCGAGGTCGTCGGCGTCCATCAGCTCTTCGGCGGTCGCGCGGGTGGCGAGTGACGTCATGCCGCACTCCGAAAGCCGAAGCCCTCGGCCGCAAGGCCTGGCCCAAAGGCGAGTGCGACGCCGTCGTGCACGGTTGGACCGTCAAGCAGCCCGGCCAGCGCGAACATCAGCGTAGCCGACGACATGTTGCCGAAATCTGCCAACACCCGGCGAGACACCGCCAGCGCAGCCGGATCGATGTCGAGAGTCTGTTCGACGGCATCGAGAATGGATCGCCCGCCGGCATGCACCGCCCAGCCGTCTATCTCGGCCGGCGCCCGCCCGCCTGTTGCCGCCAGCGCAAAGGCCGGATCTGCCAGACCGGCCGCAATTCGCTGGGGCACCTCACCCGACAAATGCATCGCAAAGCCGCGATCGGTGATGTCCCAGCGGATCAACTGGTCGGACTCGGGCAGTGTCGTGGCGAAGGGCGTGCCGAGGGCGAAACCGCTCGGCTCTCCCGTCACCAGCGCGGCAGCGGCGCCATCACCAAATTGTAGCATCGCCAATAAGGGCTCGATCTCGGCGACCGCCTGCAGATGGAGCGTCGATAGCTCGACGCATAGCACCAGCACACGGGCATCGGGCGTCGATCGCACGATATGGCGCGCGGTTCGCAACGCCGCGACGGCGGCATAACAGCCCATAAAGCCGATCAGCAGCCGCTCCACTGATGGGGCCAACCCCAATTGGCGCGCGATGATCTGATCGATGCCGGGTGCGACAAAACCGGTACAGCTGGCCACCACCAAGTGGCTCACTGTGCCCAGGTCCGCCTTGGTTGCCAGTGCGTCGATCGCCGTCACGCCAAGGGCTGGCGCAGCCTGCGCATAAAGCCGCATCCGCTCGCCTGTGCCCGGCAGGCTCGGTACGTCATAAAAACCGCCGGGATCGACAGGAGAGCCGCCGTCGGCGCTCGGCGGCAGCACCGACCAACGATGGCCAATCCCGGCCCGGCTCGCCATCCGGTCAAACAATTTGCGCTGCCGGGCATCGGCGATCTGTGCGCGTGCCCAGCCGATAAATGCCTGGTGGATATCATGCCCCGGCGTGGCGATCCCGATCGCGTTCAGATAAGCAGGCACCAACAACTTTCGATTACGAGGAACGGGCGGGACACTTTCGCCGCCCGGAACAGATCATAACGCGGCTGTACCGGTTTAGCTGCACCTAGCCTATAGCAAGTGCAGCAGACGCGGCGATACGGTCCCTGGCACAGGAGCACGACATCATGGCCGAACGGTTCGAACGCCACCGCCAACCCTGGACACAGGATGAAATCCAAAAGCTGCATCTGCTCGCCAAGAAAGGCATGGCGCTGAAAGCGATCGCCAAGGCGATGACGCGTAGCGAGGAATCGGTAAAAGACCGTGCCAAGGCCGATGGGCTGACGATTGTGAAATTGCGCTGATTGGTCGCTTGGGATTCCCTGCCAACGATCAGATGCAGGCGCGATTTGAGCGCGGCATGATCGGGCGAACAGGAAAATGGTGCCCAGAAGAGGACTCGAACCTCCACGCCCTTGCGAGCGCCAGCACCTGAAGCTGGTGCGTCTACCAATTCCGCCATCTGGGCACGGGGTAGGGGGGCGGCTCTAGGCAGCGGTGGGGGGCTTGTCAATCATCGCGTCGTGCATTGCCGGATGGTGGTCGGTTACCCTTGCCGTTTGGGTGGTCACCCGGCATGGAGCAGGATCGGCAGGACAAGAGGCAGGCGATGAAGGACAGGCTGGTAACGCTGGTTGGCGGTGGCGGGTTTCTGGGCCGCTACGTTGCCCAACATCTGCTGAAGATGGGCGCGCGGGTGCGGATTGCGCAGCGCGACCCGATGGCGGCACAGTTTCTCAAGCCGCTCGGTGGGCTGGGGCAGACGCAATTTGCCGCGGTCGATATTCGGCAGCCGGCATCGCTGACACGAGCGCTGCAGGGCAGCGACGCTGTCGTCAATCTGGTTGGCATCCTGAAGGGCGATTTCACCGCCGTGCAGGCGACGGGGGCAGGCAATGTCGCGCACGCTGCCGCCGCGGCTGGCGTGCGTGCCTTTGTCCAGGTGTCGGCCATTGGTGCCGATTCTGCTTCCGCTTCGGCTTATGGCCGCAGCAAGGCCGAAGGAGAGGCTGCCGTCCGCAGCGCATTGCCGATGGCCACCATCTTGCGACCGTCGATCGTGTTTGGGCGCGAAGACCAGTTCATCAACCGGTTTGCGGGGCTGATCGCTGCAGCACCAGCCGTGCCGGTGCTGCGCCCGCAGGCCAAATTTCAGCCGGTCTATGTGATCGATGTGGCAGCGGCCATTGTCGCTGCACTGGACGATCCTGAACAATATGGCGGCAAGACCTTCGAGCTCGGCGGCCCCGATGTGATTTCGATGGGCGCCTTGATGCGATGGATTGCGGATGCGACTGGCCGTCATCCTGCCTTTATCGAGCTGCCCGATTCGGTCTCGTCGTTGATTGCGGGGCTGGGATTTCTGCCTGGCGCGCCAATCACGCAGGACCAGTGGCGGATGCTGCAAAGCGACAATGTGGTGGCAGAAGGCGTGCCGGGCATTGCGGCATTCGGCATCGACGCCACGCCAATGGCGGCAGTCGCGCCGGGCTGGCTGGTTCAATATCGTCGGCACGGCCGCTTTTCGGCTGATGCCGCAGCCTGATCGGCGGTATTTCAATAGATTGGTTGGCGCGCATCGCAACACTGCGTTGAAGGGGCGATGCGCATGTTGGGGGTAATATCTTGTCCGATCTGTTGACGATCATTCTGCTCGGCATTGTCGAGGGGATTACCGAGTTTCTCCCGGTTTCCTCGACGGGGCACTTGATTCTGGCGGGTGCGCTGCTGGGTTATGACGACAGCCGGTGGCAGTTGTTCAATATCGTCATCCAGCTAGGCGCGATCCTGGCCGTCGTTGTGCTGTACTGGCGGACCTTTTGGGCGGTGATGCTAGGGTTGCTGAAGCTTGATCCCGTTTCGGTTCGCTTCGTGCGCAACCTGTTGATTGCCTTTGTGCCGGCCGTGATCGTGGGACTGCTGTTTCTGAAGCAGATCGAGGCGCTGCTGCTGCAGCCTATCGTTGTGGCCGTCGCGCTGATCGTGGGCGGGGTGGCAATCCTGGTGATCGAGCGGCTGGCGAAGGAAGGCACCGCGCACGGTGTGGCGGATGTGCCGGTGCAGTCGGCCATCGGCATCGGGCTCATGCAGTGCCTGGCGATGATCCCCGGGGTTAGCCGTTCGGGTGCGACGATCATGGGTGCCCGTGCGCTTGGAGTCGACCGGCGGACGGCGGCGGAGTTCAGTTTTTTCCTCGCCATTCCGACGATGCTGGGCGCGAGTACGCTCGAATTGATCAAGCACCATGAAGAACTGCGCGCTGGCAATAGCATTGGCTTGACAGGCATTGGTATCGGCTTTGTCGTTTCGTTCATCGTCGCATTGTTGGTTGTGCGCTGGTTTGTCGGGCTGGTCAGCAAGCGAGGGTTTGCGCCGTTCGCCTGGTATCGAATCATTGCAGGCAGCCTGGCACTGGCTTGGCTGCTCCTTAGATAGGGCCGGTTCGGGCATATAAAATGCATCGAGACCGGCGAATTCCCTTCAAGGATCAGTTTCAACCGGTCAATTAGGTAACTTATACTGTCCTAAAGACACAAAAATGCGTGACTCTCGCCGCTATTGGCCGTATCTGTCTTTGCTCGAAAGGCAGGCCATGGCGAACGAGACGATGTTGCAATTTGTGGAAACCGGGCAGGCTTACCCGCCGAAGAGGGCGGCCGAGCTGCGAGCCGAGGATTTTCGTGAAATTGCCGATCGGTATGCGCCCGCTACCAGCGAGGAGCAGGCCGGACGGTGTTCGCAGTGTGGCGTTCCCTATTGCTCGGTGCATTGCCCGCTGCACAACCACATTCCCGACTGGCTGCGGCTGACGGCGGAAGGGCGCCTGCGTGAGGCCTATGAGCTGAGCAATGCGACATCGACCATGCCCGAAATTTGCGGGCGGATCTGCCCGCAGGATCGGCTGTGCGAGGGCAATTGCGTCATCGAATTTTCCGGGCACGGCGCGGTCACGATTGGCTCGGTTGAAAAGTTCATCACTGACACCGCGTGGGACAATGGCTGGGTTGAGCCGATCGTGCCGGGTCGTGCGCGCGGGCAATCGGTAGCGATTATCGGGGCGGGCCCGGCTGGTTTGAGTGCCGCGGAGTATCTGAGGATGCTGGGGTACGAGGTCCATATCTATGACCGGTATGACCGGGCCGGTGGCCTGCTGACCTATGGCATCCCCGGCTTCAAGCTGGAAAAGCATGTGGTGATGCGCCGGGTCGATCGGCTCGCGGCGGCCGGTATCGTGTTTCATCAAGGGTTCGAGGTCGGCCGTGATGCTAGCCTGGATGATCTGCGCGCGCGTCATGATGCGGTGCTGATCGCAACAGGCGTCTACAAGCCGCGCGCGATCAAAGTGCCGGGCGTCGGCAGCGACGGCGTGGTCGAGGCGATGGATTACCTAACCGCATCGAACCGAAAAGGCTTTGGCGACGCCGTTCCAGCCTTTGACGATGGCAGCCTGAATGCCGCCGGCAAGCATGTCGTCGTGGTCGGCGGCGGCGACACGGCGATGGATTGCGTGCGCACCGCGATCCGGCAGGACGCGGCCTCGGTGAAATGCCTGTATCGGCGCGACCGGGCGAATATGCCGGGTAGCCAGCGTGAAGTCGCCAATGCCGAGGAAGAAGGCGTCGAGTTCGTGTGGCTTTCCGCGCCGCAAGCGTTCGATGCGGATGATCGGGTGACCGGCGTGCGTGTGAACCGGATGCGGCTGGGCGCCCCCGATGCGAGCGGCAGGCGCGCGCCCGAGGCCGAACCCGGCAGCGATGTGACGATGCCGTCCGGTCTGGTGATCAAGGCGCTGGGATACGACCCGGAAGATCTGCCGGCGCTGTTCGGCACGCCGCAGCTCGGCGTGACGCGCTGGGGCACCCTGCGCACCGATGCGAAAACGATGATGACGAACCTCGACGGCGTGTTTGCCGCTGGAGACATCGTGCGTGGCGCTTCGCTGGTGGTGTGGGCGATCCGCGATGCCCGCGACGTAAGCGAGCGGATGCATGCTTGGCTGAAGGCCAAGGCGATAGCGGGGAAGAAAGCTGCATGACCGACATCATCGACCAGCGCGAGCGCCTTGCGCGTGAGGGCATGTACCGCCCCGATATGGAATCCGATGCCTGCGGTGTCGGCCTTGTCGCCGCGACCGATGGCCAGCCGTCGCGCCGCGTCGTGCAATCGGCAATCGATGCGCTGAAGGCGGTGTGGCATCGTGGCGCCGTCGATGCCGATGGTAAGACGGGCGATGGCGCCGGGTTGCATATCGATCTGCCGACCGCCTTTTTCGATGACGCCGTTGCCCTGTCGGGGCATCGGCCGCTGCCCAACCGGCTCGCGGTGGGCATGATCTTTTTGCCCCGCACCGATCTGGGCGCGCAGGAGGCCTGCCGGACGATCGTCGAGAGCGCGATCATCGAGGAAGGTTATACAATTTACGGCTGGCGGCAGGTGCCGGTCGATGTGTCTGTGATCGGCCAGAAGGCGCAGGCAACGCGCCCCGAGATCGAGCAGATCATGATCGCCGGGCCACTCCCCGAGGAACAGACGGCGGCCGAGTTCGAAAAAAACCTGTATCTGGTGCGCAGGCGGATCGAAAAACGCGTGATCGCGGCGCAAATCCAGGGCTTTTACGTCTGTTCGCTGAGCTGCCGGTCAATCATCTACAAGGGCTTGTTCCTGGCAGAGAGCCTGTCGGTCTTCTATCCCGATCTGCGCGATGCGCGCTTCGAAAGCCGGGTCGCAATCTTTCACCAGCGTTATTCGACCAATACTTTCCCGCAATGGTGGCTCGCGCAGCCGTTCCGATGCCTGGCGCATAATGGCGAGATCAACACGATTCGCGGCAATAAGAACTGGATGCTGAGCCACGAGATCAAGATGGCGAGCCTGGCATTCGGCGAGCACAGCGAGGACATCAAGCCGGTGATCCCGGCGGGCGCGAGCGACACTGCCGCGCTCGATGCGACCTTTGAGGCGATCTGCCGATCGGGGCGCGATGCACCAACTGCCAAGCTGATGCTGGTGCCGGAGGCCTGGCAGTCGGATGGTAGCATGCCGCCCAAGCACCTTGCCATGTACGAGTATCTTGCCAGCGTGATGGAGCCGTGGGACGGGCCGGCCGCACTCGCCATGACCGATGGCCGCTGGGCGGTGGCCGGGATGGACCGCAATGCGTTGCGCCCGCTACGCTACACCCGCACTAATGACGGGTTGCTGATCGTCGGCTCCGAAAGCGGCATGGTGGTGGTGCCGGAAACGTCAATCATCGAAAAGGGGCGGCTGGGGCCTGGCCAGATGATCGCGATTGATCTGGATGAAGGCGTTGTGCTCAAGGACCGTGAGGCCAAGGACCGGATCGCGGGCGAGGTCGATTATGCATCGATGATTGGCGAATTTATCGCGCTGGAAGATCTGCCGCCGACCCCCGGTGAGGCGGTGCATCGCTATGAGCGTGGTGAACTGATCCGGCGACAGATCGCGGCCGGCCAGACCCTTGAGGATATGGAGCTAATCCTTTCGCCGATGGTCGAGGGGGCCAAGGAAGCTATCGGGTCGATGGGTGATGATACGCCGCTCGCGGTGATTTCTGACAAGCCCCGGCTGATCAGCCAGTTTTTCCGTCAGAATTTTAGCCAGGTCACGAACCCGCCAATCGATCCCTTGCGCGAACGCCAGGTGATGACGCTGAAGACGCGCTTCGGCAATCTGGCCAATATCCTTGACCCCGCTGGCGCACAAAGCCGGGTGTTGGTGCTCGATTCGCCGGTGCTGACCTGCGCCAATTGGGATCGGTTGAAGGCGCATTTCGGGGCGCAGGCGGCCGAGATCGACTGTACGTTCGAAGCAGGTGGCGGGCCGGAGACGCTGCGCGCTGCGATCCAGCGGATTCGCGCGCAAGCCGAACAAGCCGTGCGCGAGGGGCGTAGCGATTTGTTCCTGTCCGACGAAAATGTGGGCCCTGACCGGGTGGCGATCGCCGGCGTGCTGGCGGCAGCGGCTGTCCATACGCATCTGGTGCGCAAGGGGCTGCGTTCTTACGCCAGCGTCAACATTCGGACGTCCGAATGTCTCGACACGCATTACTACGCGGTGTTGATCGGGGTGGGCGCGACGACGGTGAACGCTTATCTGGCCGAGGCCGCGATTGCCGACCGGCACGCGCGCGGACTATTCGGCGACCTGAGCATCGAGGATTGCCTGAAGCGGCACCAGACTGCGATCGAGGAAGGTATCCTCAAGATCATGTCGAAGATGGGGATCGCGGTGATTTCCAGCTATCGCGGTGGCTATAATTTCGAAGCGGTCGGGCTGTCGCGAAGCCTGGTGAATGATCTGTTCCCCGGCATGCCCGCCAAGATTTCCGGCGAAGGCTATGCCTCGCTCCATCTGAGCGCAATGCTGCGGCATGAAGGCGCCTATGATGCGCCGGTATCGACGCTCCCGATCGGTGGTTTCTACCGCCAGCGCTTTTCGGGCGAGACGCATGCCTATTCGGCACCGCTGATGCACCTGCTGCAGACATCGGTCGCGACCGACAGCTATTCGACCTATTTGCAATTCTCGCGCGGCGTGGCGGACTTGCCGCCCGTCTATCTGCGCGATCTGCTGCAGTTTAATTTCCCTGCGGAGGCGATTGCAGTCGATCAGGTCGAGGCGATCACTGAGATCCGCAAGCGGTTCGTGACGCCCGGCATGTCGCTCGGTGCGCTCAGTCCGGAGGCACATGAGACGCTGGCGATCGCGATGAACCGGATCGGCGCCAAGGCCGTGTCGGGCGAGGGCGGTGAGGATTCGTCGCGCTACACGCCCTATCAAAATGGTGACAATGCCAATTCTGTGATCAAGCAGATCGCCAGCGGCCGCTTTGGCGTGACGGCGGAATATCTCAACGCCTGCGACGAAATCGAGATCAAGGTCGCGCAGGGTGCCAAGCCGGGTGAGGGCGGCCAGCTGCCCGGTTTCAAGGTCACCGAATTCATCGCCAAGTTGCGCCATGCGACGCCGGGCGTCTCGCTCATCAGCCCGCCGCCGCACCACGACATCTATTCGATCGAGGACCTCGCGCAGCTGATCTATGATCTGAAGCAGATTAATCCGGTCGCGCGGGTCTGCGTGAAGCTCGTTTCGTCGGCGGGGATCGGCACCGTTGCGGCCGGCGTTGCCAAGGCGCACGCCGATGTCATCCTGGTGTCCGGCAATGTCGGCGGCACGGGCGCGTCACCGCAGACCAGCATCAAATATGCGGGGACGCCCTGGGAAATGGGCCTGTCCGAAGTCAATCAGGTGCTGACGCTCAATGGCCTCAGGCACCGGATCAAGCTACGCACTGATGGCGGGCTTCGCACCGGGCGTGACATCGTTATCGCGGCTATTCTCGGTGCGGAAGAGTTCGGCATCGGCACGCTGAGCTTGGTCGCAATGGGTTGCATCATGGTGCGACAGTGCCATTCGAACACCTGTCCGGTTGGCGTGTGCACGCAGGACGAGCGATTGCGCGAGAAGTTCGGCGGATCGCCCGAAAAGGTGATCAATCTGATGACCTTCATTGCGGAGGAGGTACGCGACATCCTTGCGCGGCTTGGCTGTCGCAGCCTTGATGAGGTGATCGGTCGCACCGAGCTGCTGCGCCAGGTCAGTCGTGGCGCCGAGCATCTTGACGATCTTGACCTAAACCCGATCCTCGCCAAGGTTGATGCCGATGACAGCCAGCGCCGATCAGGCCTGAATGGCGGTCGCAACGAAGTGCCCGACAGCCTTGACGCGCAGATGATCCGCGATGCGGCGGCAGTGTTTTCACGCGGTGAGAAGATGCAGCTGACCTATTCTGTGCGCAACACCCACCGCGCAGTCGGCACCCGGCTGTCGAGCGAGGTAACGCGCACGTTCGGCATGTCAAAGCTCGCCGATGGGCATGTCCATGTGCGTTTGCGCGGATCGGCGGGGCAGTCGCTTGGGGCGTTCCTGTGCAAGGGGATAACGCTCGAAGTGTTCGGCGATGCCAATGATTATGTCGGCAAAGGGCTGTCGGGTGGCATCATCGCGGTGCGGCCGGTGGTGAGCTCCAATCTGGTAAGCCAGGACAACACGATCATCGGCAATACCGTGCTTTACGGTGCGACATCAGGCCAGCTCTATGCCGCGGGCCAGGCCGGTGAGCGCTTTGCCGTGCGCAATTCGGGCGCGAACGTCGTGGTCGAAGGCTGCGGCGCCAATGGCTGCGAATATATGACCGGCGGCATTGCCGTCGTGCTCGGCGAAGTGGGTGCGAATTTCGGCGCAGGAATGAGCGGCGGGATGGCGTTCGTCTATGATCCCGACCGCCATTTTCCGGCGCGCGCCAACCCGGAAAGCATCGTCTGGCAGCCGATCGCCTCGGCGCATTGGGAGGATGTGTTGCTAAATCTGGTTCGCGTGCACCGCGACAAGACCGACAGCAAATGGTCAGCGGCACTGCTCGACGATTGGGACCGGGTGGTCGGACATTTCTGGCAGGTCGTGCCAAAGGAAATGCTGAGCCGCCTTTCGCACCCGTTGGACGATACGCCGCAGGCGGTGGCGGCCGAATAGCTAGCCGATCAATCGGGCCACATCGCCCGGCGCGACGACGCCCGCCTGCTCAATCACGGCATAGGCGCCAAGACAGGCCAGCGGCGGCATCCCGGTCATGGCCACCTTGTTGAGGGTGCCGATCTGCTGGGTCAGTTTAGGGTTGGTCGGCAGCGGCCCATGCGCCAGCGTGGGAATCGCACAACGCGGTGTGGGTTCAATCACCCGAAGCACGAGCTGCTGGCCGATCGCGATGTGACGACCAATCCAGTCATTTTCGGCGAATGGCGGCGCGCCATCATTGTCAATGAGCAGGTTAGCCCGGAATCGAACCGCCTCGGCCGACGTCGTCGCCTCGGCGACCCGGGCCAGACTGGCGGTCGATAGCAGGTGAATCGGCGCGAAATCCGCGAAGCCGCCAGTCGGCATAGCCTGGCCGATGGTGAGCTCGGCATAGGTGATCTCGCCGTCAACGCCGCGCTCGGCAACGTCATCGGGATCAGCGCGATCAATCGCGAAGGCGCGATCGCGTGCCTGGGTCAATCTGACCGGGCGGCCAAGCGCGGCTGATAACCGCATGTCGCAATCGGGCAAATCGCTGCTCGTTTGCGTGCCGTCACCAAGGTCGATCGCGACATGATCGCCCACGAGCCGCGCCGTCATGGCCAGCAGCGCCCGCCACGGAGCGGGCCGTTTGGCGCTGGCCAGTTTGCCACTGCCCACGTCGATCAATGCGCAGCGTCGATCACCGGCAGGGCCACCGGCGTCGATCACCAACCGATCGCACCGTTCGCCGAGCATCGATTTGACGGGAAACCGCCACAACTCGGCAATGTTGCCCAGACCTTGGCGCATAACCGCCTCCCTTGTATCCCGCGAGACCCCGGCCCATCGACCTGCATTCATTTGTCAATCGGGGGGTGTCGGCTGCCCATATGCAAGCTAAGAGTGGCCATATGTGGCAGCTTTATCAATTCCCGCTTTGTCCCTTTTCGCGCAAGGTTCGTCTCCTGCTTGGCGAAAAAGGCGTGGGATATGATCTCGTCCGCGAATCGCCCTGGACGCGGCGTGACGAGTTTCTGGACATGAATCCGGCTGGTCAGACGCCGGTGATGGTCGAGCCCAACCGCGGCATCGTGCTGATCGATTCGATGGCGATCTGCGAATATATGGAAGAAACTGTCGACAAGGCCGCGATGATCAACGGCACCGCGATCAACCGCGCCGAGACGCGTCGACTGGTCGCCTGGTTCGACACCCAATTCTACCGCGATATCACCGCGTTACTGCTGCAGGAGCGGATGGAAAAGCGTATCGTCCACCGCGCCGCCCCCGATGCCAAGGCATTGCGGGAGGCAATGAAAGCCGCCGTCGGCCATCTCGACTATACTGATTTCCTGCTCGATCACCGCACCTGGCTGGGCGGCGCGACGATGGGGCTTGCCGATCTGGCTGCCGCCGCCCAAATTTCGGTGGCGGATTATTTGGGTGGGATCGACTGGAAGGGGCATGAACAGACCGCGCGCTGGTATCGCGGTTTCAAGAGCCGACCAAGCTTTCGCCCCCTTCTGTCCGAGCGCATGGAAGGGATCGCCCCGCCACCGCATTATGACGATGTGGATTTCGATTTCTGATGCATGCGAACCATGACCCAGCTGCCCCTCCAGCAGCGAGCATCGGCTTTGAGGAATTCCTGGCGGTCGACATCCGCGTCGGCACGATTGTCGAAGCGTTACCCTTCCCCGAAGCGCGCAAGCCTGCCTATAAATTGCTGATCGATTTCGGCCCCGTCATCGGCACGAAGCGCTCATCGGCCCAGATTACCGAGCATTATGCCTTGGCCGATCTGCCGGGCATGCAGGTTGCCGCCGTCGTCAATTTCCCGCCGCGCCAGATTGGGCCGGTAATGTCGGAGGTGTTGACGCTGGGCTTTCCCGATCCGGACGGGAAGGTTGTGTTGGTGCAGCCCACCGCCCCTGTGCCCAATGGGGGGCGGCTCTTCTAACCTGCCAGCGGCTTCCCTAGCAGATGTCGACTTTGGTGAAGCCCATCCGCAGGCCGAGATCGCACAGGCTCTGTACTTCCACCGGGCACAGGCCGCCCTCGCATTGCTCCATCGGATAAAAGCTGGCCCGGACGGCGGGACGAATAAACCGCCGCCATCCATCCATGTTCTTGACGATTTCGCCGAGCAGCGCCTCGGCGGCATCGATATCGCCGACCAAGAGGCGGCTTGAAGAAAAGGGCCGCGATGCCACCCGGGCAATCGATTGGCCGGAATCGACATTGCGAACGACCATTCGATTGGTGAACAGCCTAATCTCGAAATGGGCCGTCATGCTCACCGAACGCTATCCATCCAGGCTGCGCGATGCCTGTTCGAACATATCGCGGGACACACCCGGCGCGGCCAGGATGCGCTCAAGCTCGGCGCGCATCAGTGCCGCACGGTCAGCATTGAAGCGTTTCCAGCGGCCGAGTGGCGGCACCAGCTTTGCTGCCGTTTGAGGATTGAGCCGGTCCAGCGCAATCAGCTGATCAGCAACGAAGCGATATCCGCGGCCGTCAGCCGCGTGGAAAGCACGTTGGTTTACACTGAAAGCCCCTACCAGCGCGCGGGCACGGTTTGGGTTGGACAGCGTGAAATCCCGGTGACGAGCGAGATCGAACACGCTGTCCGGCGTGTCTTCCCTTGATGATAAAGCCTGTGTTGAGAACCACTTATCCAGCACAAGCGGATTATCTGAATAGCGGTTGTAGAAGATGTCGAGCGCAGCAACGCGCGTATCGGCATCGCCATTGACGAGCGTGGTGAGCGCGCCCTGGCGATCGGTCATATTGTCTGCCGCTTCGAACTGGCGGAAGGCGATATCAAAGGCATCCGTCGCGCCGCTCGCCGCGATATAGCCGAGCGAGACCGATTTCAGTCGGCGCAATCCCTTGGCGATCGGCGAATATTCGAACGGCCCGGTCGCCACGGCGCGGGCATAGCCGGCCCGCCATTTATCTTCGAGCGTGCGGCCGATTTCGCGACGCAGCGAATCGCGCGCTCTGAAAATCGCCTCAGGATCGACGATTGCGAGCTGGTCGCCGATAAAACTGTCCGACGGCAGGAGTACAGCCTCCGCCACAAAGGCCGGGTCGAGCGCGGGATCATCAAGCGTGCGACCGATCGCGGCAATGATCGCGGCATGATCGGCCTGGCCATGCGTTACGCTCGCCACGATGGTATCAAGCATCAGCTGCTGCATCGCCTCGTACCGCGCAAACGGATCGTCATCGCAGGCCGACAGCAACGCGAGGTCAGCCGAGGAGCGGTTGGTATCGACAATAACCGGCGCCGAAAACTGCCGGTTTATCGATAGCAACGGCGGCTCGGCGATATCGTCGAACTGTAACTCGCCGTGCGCGTCAGTCAGCATCACCAGTCGTTCGTCGCTTACCGGCTTGCCGCTGGCGGTGCCGAACAGCTTGATGCGCAGCGGCAACACCATCGGCTGTTTCGCCGATTGGCCCGGTGTCGGCGGCAGCATCTGGCTGAGCTTGAGCATTGTGCGCTTTTCGGCGGCATCATGGCTGAGCGTGGCGGTGACGCGCGGCGTGCCGGCCTGGCTGTACCACAAGCGGAACTGCGCGAAATCCGTGCCGCCGCCTTCCTCCATGCACGCCACGAAATCCTCGCAGGTCGCGGCCGTCCCGTCGAAACGATCGAAATACAGGTCGGTCCCGGCGCGGAAACGATCAGGCCCCAGGATCGTCGCCATCATACGGATGACTTCGGCACCCTTGTTGTAGATGGTGGCGGTGTAGAAGTTGGAAATCTCGATATAGCTTTCGGGGCGAACCGGGTGCGCCAGCGGCCCGGCATCTTCGGGGAATTGCGCCGCACGCAAAGCCCGAACATCCTCGATCCGCTTGACCGCGGCCGAGCCCTGATCGGCCGAAAAACTCTGGTCGCGAAAGACGGTAAAGCCCTCTTTCAGCGAGAGCTGGAACCAGTCGCGGCAGGTGACCCGGTTGCCCGACCAATTGTGGAAATATTCATGCGCGACGACGGCCGAGACGCCGTCAAAATCATAATCGGTCGCGGTATCCGGATCGGCCAGAATATAGCGTGAATTGAAGATATTGAGGCCTTTATTCTCCATCGCGCCAAAGTTGAAATCATCGACGGCGACGATGTTGAACACGTCCAGATCATATTCGCGGCCGTAAACGTCTTCATCCCACTTCATCGCGGTCTGGAGCGCGGCGAGTGCGTGATCGGTCTTGGCGAGATCGCTTGCCCGCACCCAGATGCCGAGTTCGACACTGCGGCCAGACATGGTGATGAACGTCGCCCGATTGGCGACGAGATCACCAGCAACCATTGCGAACAGATAGGAGGGCTTGGGGAAGGGATCATGCCATTCCGCCCAGTGGCGCCCGCCGCCCGCATCACCGCTCGCAATGGGATCGCCGTTTGCGAGCAGCACGGGATAACGCGCCTTGTTTGCCGTCATCCGCACCTTGTAGCGGCTGAGTACATCCGGCCGATCGGGGAAGAAGGTGATGCGGCGGAATCCTTCCGCCTCGCATTGGGTGCAGAGCAGACCGCCGCTGGCATACAAGCCCATCAGCTGGGTGTTGCGCTCGGGTGCAATCTCCACCTCTGTCTCGACGATATGCGTCTCACCCGTCAGCGGGATGCTCAGGACATCGTCCTCAAGCGTCCAGTCATTGACCAGCGCGCCATCGACCATCACCGACAGCGGAACCTGCCCGCCACCATCGAGGGTGAGCGGGCCCGCATCCTCGGCATTGCGCACCACCTCAAGCCGGGCGCTGACGCGCGTTTTGGCAGGATCGAGATCGAAATCGAGCGCGATCTGGGGCACCAGCCAATGCGGCGCGCGATACGCATCGCGACGCGTGACCTGGGGTTGGGCGAGGGCAGCATTTACATCAAGCATATCGGCCAGATAGGGTCAGGCGATCAGGTGTGCCACTGAAATCGTACACCTTGACCGCCGGGAAACGGGAATATCCTATGCTGAACACCGTACCCGTAACAATAGTTGCCTCTGCCGCGGCAGTATCGGCCGCCAGCGGCGCCACCCGATGACCCGGATGCTCATCTTTGGCCTTGGCTACAGCGCTGGCCGCGTGGCGGCGCGCCTGAGGGCAATGGGCTGGACCGTGGGTGGCACCAGCCGCGATGGTCGTGACCGAACGATTATGTTTGACGATGCAGCTGGTGTGCTCGCCGCGATCGATGCCGCCACCCATATTCTGGTATCGGTACCGCCCGCCGACGGCGTCGATCCAGTGCTCGTGCGCTATGGGGACGCCCTGGGGGACCGGTGGCTTGGCTATCTCTCTTCCACTGGTGTCTATGGCGACACGGGCGGGGCCTGGGTCGACGAAAGCGCTCCGACGGCCAGCGGGCGGCGTAATGCGCGAGCAGAGGCCGATGCGGCA
>JBBQHG010000005.1:0-33828 GCA_038323755.1 Sphingomonadales bacterium | reverse complement strand
GCGTCGGCATCGGTCTTTCCGCGGACATGCGCGATGCCCCAATCGTCGCGGGTGATGCGGATCTGTTGCGCCTGCATACGGCGGTGGGTGGCGTCACCCCTGGTCGCAGCGGTGGCGGGGGCGGTCAGAACGGTGGAGAGCAGCGCGCCGGTGGCGATGAGGCTTTTGATCATGCCGCCAGCGTATCGGGCGCGGCGAGCGCGGGCAAGCGTGGCTGATCAGCGTGTTACCGGGCCATCCAGCATATGGTTGTCGGTGCCCGTTTTCGGCGCGGCGCGGGGGGCGGGGGCCGGCGTTGCCGAAAAGCGCGGGGCGGGGGCGGGCTGGATGGCGCCACCGAGCTCGATAAAGGTCTCGCGCGCTACGTTGTGCGGGTGATTGGGCGCTTCAGCCATCGACAGGATGGGCGCGAAGCAGACGTCGGTCATTTCCATCAGCGCGCACCATTCGTCGCGGGTTTTGGTCGCGAAAATGGCGGCGAGGCGCTGCTTGCGCGCGGGCCAGGCGGTGCGATCGAACTGGGCTGAGAAATCGGGATCGTCGGTCAGGCCGAGCTTGTCGCGGAGCAGCGCATAGAATTGCGGCTCGATCGACCCGATCGACACCCATTTGCCATCAGCGCAGGTGTAGCTGTCATAAAAGGGTGCGCCGCCATCGAGCAAATTGGTGCCCGGCACGTCGCTGGTCGTGCCCGCCGCGAGCATGGCATAGCTCATGCCAGCGAGCAGCGCCGAGCCATCGGTCATCGCCGCGTCGATAACCTGACCGGGCGCGCCATTCTTCACCGCGAGGAGGGCTGCGACCATCCCGAACGCCAGCAGCATGCCGCCGCCGCCGAAATCGCCGATATAATTGACCGGCGGCACTGGCTTGCCGCCCGCCACCGCGACCGTGTGGAGCACGCCCGATAGCGAGATATAGTTGATGTCATGCCCCGCCGCCTGGGCATAAGGCCCGGTCTGGCCCCAGCCGGTCATGCGGCCATAGACGAGTGTGGGATTATCGGCGAGCAACACGTCCGGACCCAGGCCCAGCCGCTCCATAACGCCGGGGCGGAAGCCTTCGATCAGGCCATCGGCGGTGGCGCACAGCGCGCGAGCATGGGCGAGCCCCTGCGGCGTCTTCATGTCGAGCACCACCGATTTGCGGTTGCGCGAGAGCGCGTCGCGAGGGTCCAGCCCGGCTCCCGGGCGATCGATACGGATCACCTCCGCGCCGTGATCGCCCAGCATCATCGCGCAGAATGGGCCGGGGCCGATGCCGGCGAATTCAATGATGCGAATGCCCGAAAGCGCGCCTGCCATGTTCTGCTCCCCCAATTTTGGCGCGCGCCCCGGTCTGACGCGACCCGGCTTTGCCTATCCATGCCCTGCTATCAGGGAATTTACGGGGAATCTGCAATTTCCTGCGGGATGCATGGTGCTTCATCGCCAAGAGCAGCGCGCAGTTTACTGCGGATAGCGCGGGGCCCCGATTTCAGGAATCCAGAATTCTGGGTGGCGGTTCGGGGCCGCCAGACAGGCGCCCGGCTTCGGCTTCAGTACCATGCTATGCTTTGGCGCTGTTATGACCTAGCAAAGTGCCATGAGATTCGCCCCCCTGATAGCGGCCATGGCGTTGATTGCTGCGCCCGGCCTTGCTTCAACCGCAGACACCCAGGCCTTGTCGGCCGACGTCAAAACGCTCTCCGCGCCCGCATTTGAGGGCCGATCTCCCGGCACGCCCGGTGAGGGCAAGACGATCAAATGGCTTATCGAGCGCCTCAAGGCGCTGGGCTTGCGCCCTGGGGGGCCGGGCGGGCGATGGATACAGCCGGTGCCGCTTGTCCACACCCGCATCGACACCGCAGCCGCGATCACGATTGGCGGCGCGAAATTCATGCCTGGGATCGACGTCAACCTGACCACGGTGCGCGCCAGCGACCGCGTCACCATTGTCGGCGCGCCACTGGTTTTCGTCGGCTACGGCGTGTCCGCCCCGGAAGCAGGGTGGGATGACTTCAAGGGTGTCGACTTGAAGGGCAAGGTCGCCGTCTTCCTGGTCAACGATCCTGATTTTGAAGCAGAGCGCGGCGACAGTGCCTGGTCGCGCTTCGGCGGGCGCCGCATGACCTATTATGGGCGCTGGACCTACAAGTTCGAAGAAGCCGCTCGGCGCGGCGCGATCGCAGCGCTTATCGTGCACGATACCGGCGGCGCCGGCTATCCATGGTCGACGGTCAACGCAAACCAGGGCGAAAATTACGACATTATCCGCGGCCCGGACGATCCGCGCATCGCGCTGCAGGGGTGGATCGGCCATGACGCAGCCGACGCGTTGTTCAAGCGAGCAGGCTTCGATCCAGGCGCGCTGCGCGCCAAGGCGCGACAGATTGATTTTCGCCCCGTCGACATGGGGGTCGCGCTCGACGCGGACCTGGGCGTGAAGGTCGAACAGCTGCAAAGCGCCAATGTCCTCGCGCGCTTGCCCGGCAGGAAATATGCTGACGAGACCGTGATGTTCGGTGCGCACTGGGACGCCTATGGCAAGGCGGCCGACGGTCAATCCTACCGACCGGGCGCCAATGATGATGCGCTTGGCGTGGCAGGCGTGCTTGAGCTGGCACGACATTTCGCACGCGGACCCCGCCCTGACCGCAGCCTGGTGTTCGCCCTCTGGACAGGGGAGGAACGCGGGCTGCTCGGTTCGGAATATTATGCGAGCCATCCGGTTTACCCGATCGGCACGACCGTGGCGAACATGACGCTCGACATTTTGCAGACGGCCGGACCAGCCAAGGATGTGATCCTGGTCGGGCAGGGCCAGTCGAGCCTGGACTCCCTGCTGGCTGATGCCGCCGGGAAGCAAGGCCGCGCCGTGACCCCGGAAACCTTTAGCGAGCGGGGGCTGTTCTTTCGTGCCGATCATTTCTCGCTCGCCCGAAGAGGCGTGCCGGCTTTGTTGATCATGGCGCTCGGCGGCGCGAATGATCTGAAGCAGGGCGGCCGCGAAGCGGGGCAGGCATGGCTCGATTCCTATATGGCCTGCTATCACAAAGCGTGTGACGACTGGCGCCCCGATTGGGATCTTCGCGGTGCGGCGCAGGATATCGATCTCTTCGAGGCTATCGGCAGTCGCCTTGCGAATGGCAGGGAATGGCCGAGCTGGAACCCGTCCAACGCGTTCTTTGCAACCCGATCCGAAACCAGCCGACTGCGGCACTGACCGTCGACGTGCGGTCCAGTCGGTGAAATCCGGGATGGTGAAACAGCTCAACTAGACGACAGACAGCGTGAAGGCATTCGCGCAATCGGCACGACAGATGATAGGCCGACAATGGGGCAGTGGAACTAGCAAGGGGTGTTGGAGATGAAGACTCTGCAGATGGCGTTCATGCTCGCCGCGGGCGCCGCGATGGGGTTGCTCCCCGGGCGTGCGCCGGCTGCCGCCACGGCTATCGCTTCCAGCGCCGCAGACCAGCAACTGAAGGCAATATATGACGCCGAATGGCAGTGGCGCCTCAAGGAGTTTGCGCAGGTAAGTGATGGTTTGCGCAGCAAGGATGACGATCATTTTCCAGCGGTAACCCCTGCCGATTGGGCGCGGCGCAAGGCCTATTGGCAGGCGGCGCTCGATAAGATCGCAGCGATTCCGACGGCGGACTTGTCGCCGGAAGAACGACTGAACGCCGCCGTTCTGGTCGAATCGCTGCGCGCCCAGGTCGCCAATATCGATTTCCGCACCTATGAGGCGCCGCTCAACAGCGATTCTTACTTCTGGGGTGAGGTGAAGCCCTATTCGGCGTTGGAGACCGCCACCGACTACCGCCGATATATTGGCCGTCTGACGGACGTGCCACGCTGGTTCGATGAGAATATTGCAAACATGCGCGCTGGTCTGCGGCGCGGCTACACGCCGCCCCGCGTGACGCTGACCGGCCGTGACGCGACGATTGCCGCCTTTGCGATGGCGGGTGCCGCCAATCCGCTGAACGATCCGTTCAAAGCCATGCCGGCGTCGATCCCGCCAAATGAACAGGCGGCGCTTCGTGCCGAAGCGGCCGCCGTCATCGATGCCCAAGTTGCGCCAGCGTACCGAAAGTTGCTTGGTTTCTTCCGGGAAACCTATCTTCCCGGCACCCGTCAGACATTGGCCGCGTCGGCGCTACCCGATGGCAAGGCATTCTACCGGAGCCAAATCCGCGAATATACGACGCTCGACCTGTCGCCTGAGGAAATTCATGCGATCGGCCTGCGCGAAGTAGCGCGCATCGATGCCGATATGAAGGCGACGATCGAGCAGACCGGATTCAAAGGGAGTTTTGCCGAATTCCTAGCCTTTCTGCGCAGCGACCCGCAATTTTATGCACGAACACCGGACGAGCTGCTTGGTTTTTCCGCCTATGTCGCCAAGCGGATGGACGGTCGGTTGAAAGACGTATTTACCGTGCTGCCGCGCTACCGGTTCACGATCCAGCCAGTGCCCGACGCGATTGCGCCGGTCTATACCTCCGGCCGCGGCGGGCTGAGCGCCTGCCTGATGAACACCTATGATCTCAAGTCGCGCCCCCTTTACAATCTGGTCGCACTCACCCTGCATGAATGCGTGCCCGGTCACAGCCACCAGGCGGCGATGGCGCTGGAAGCGCCCGATCGCCCGGCGTTCCGCCGGGAGACATATTTTTCCGGCTATGGCGAGGGTTGGGGGCTCTATGCCGAATGGCTTGGCACCAAGCTGGGCATGTACCGAACGCCCTATGAAGAGTTCGGTCGGGAGACGTTCGAGATGTGGCGCGCCTGCCGATTGGTGATCGATACCGGGCTGCACAGCCAAGGTTGGACCAGGCAGCAGGCGATCGACTATCTCTCCAGCCACACAGCGCTTGCCAAGCTCGATATCGAGATCGAGGTTGATCGCTACATCAGTTGGCCTGGCCAGGCGCTGGCCTATAAGCTCGGCGAAATGAAGATGCGCGAACTGCGCGGCAAGGCGGAAGCCGAACTGGGCGACGGTTTCGATCAGCGACGGTTCCATGATGCGTTGCTGAACATGGGCTCGGTTCCGCTTCCGGCGATGGAGCAGGAGATGCTTCGATGGATCGCGGCGGAGAAGGCCAGGCTCGCGCGGTGATCGGCTGAATGGGTGGCAAGGTCTCAACCGGATCGGCAGGGCGAGTCTGGTGCCGGACCGATAGCTTGGCGCGCCCTTATAGCGATCTGAGCGCATCGGCAGGCCGGGCGCGCAGGGCGGGAAGGCTTCCCGCTGTGCCGGCCCCCAGCGTCATCATCGTGGCCGTCGCCAGCGTGATGACGACGATGTCCCAGCGCGGGGCCCAGCCAATATCGAAGACCTGCGTGACGACAAACCAACCCGCGCCAGCGCCGATGGTCAGCGCAACCAGCGCCAGAATGAGCGACAGGATCGCATATTCGATCGCTTGCGCGCCGAGCACCTGCCGACGGCTGCCGCCCAACAGCTTGAGGATAACGGCATCATAGCGGCGCGCCCGGCCCGATGCCGATACCGCGCCGATCAGCACCGCGATCCCCGCCGCCACCGTCACCGCCGCCGCTGCCCGGATGGCGACGGCGATCTGCCCCAACACATTGCCGATCTGGCCGATCACGTCGCCGACGCGGATCAAGGTTACAGAGGGCAGTGCATCGCCCACGCGCTGCGCAATCGCGGCGTCGCGGTCCGGGGGGGCGTAGACGCTCGCCAGCAGGCCGTGCGGCGCTTCCTCGATATAGCCGGGCGAAAAGACGATCGCGAAGTTTAGTCCCAGGCCACCCCAGTCAATCGCGCGCAGCGCCGCGATCCGGGCGGGCACATCGACCCCCAGCACGGATACCGTGATCATGTCGCCGACTTTCAGGCCCAGCGCTGCGGCGGCCTTGTCCTCTAGCGATACCAGGGGCGGCCCGTGGTAATCCGCCGGCCACCAGCGCCCGGCCACCACGACATTGCGTGGCGGCAGCGTCGCGGCCCAGGTGATGGTCCGGTCGCCGCGCAGGACCCAGGCACCCTCGGGCAGCGTCTTCATGTCGGCGACACGCTCGCCGCGCAGTTCGGTGACCGATCCGCGCAGCGACGGCAGCGCCTCGATCTTCGCGCCCGGTGCCGCGCGCTTCACGGCGCGCGCGAACGTGTCGGCGTCGTCGGGCTGAAGATCGATCGCGAAGAAGCGCGGTGCCTTGGTCGGGGCGGCATTGCGCAGTTCTGACGACAGGCTGGAATCGATCACCGCGAGCGCGACGAAGAGCGAAAAGCCAAGACCCAGCGCGACCACCAGCCGGTCGGTCTGCGCGCCTGGCCGGTGCAGATTGGCGACCGCAAGCCGAACGAGCGGCGCGCGGGCGCGGGGCATCCGGGCAGCGGCCAGGCGAATGGCAAGGCCGATGATCCAGAGCAGGACGATCACCGCGCTCATCGCGGCAACAAAACCCAGCGCCAGCAGCTTGTCCGACGCTGTCAGCACGGCCAGCCCGACCAGCGCTGCGATCAGTAAGGCCATAAGGGCGAGGACGGCGAGTCTGGGGACACGGCGCGGCGCAAGCGCATCGCGCAACAGGGTTGCCGCCGGGACATCGCGCGCGCGCGCCAGCGCCGGCACTGCGAAGAGCAGCGCGACGAGCAGCGCCAGCAAGGCTGCGGTGCCGAGCGGGGCTGGGTAAATCGCCAGCCGTGGCGGCACCGGCAGCGCCGCCCCAATGGCAGACGTCAAAATCCACGGCACCGCTGCGCCGACCGCGAGGCCGCTGCTGATCCCGACCGCCGCCACGATCGCAAGTTGCGCGAGGAACATCGCGGCGATCGTGCGCGATCGTGCGCCCAGCACCTTCAGCGTCGCGATGATTCTGGTCTTGCCGGCCAGATACGCCGCGACACCGCTGCCCACCCCGACCCCGGCGATTGCCAGCGCGGCGAGGCCGACCAGCAGAAGGAACTGACCGAATTGATCGATCCCGCGCCGCAATCCGTTCGCGGCGCGGTCGCTCGTCTTCGCCGACCATCCCGGATCCGACAGACGGGCGAGGACGCGGTCCCGAACCGCGCGCGCGGTGGCGGCGCGGGGCAGCGTGACGCGGTAATGGCTTTCGTAGAGGCTGCCGGGCTGCACCAGCGCTGCGGCCTCCAACCCGGCCAGATCCACCAGCACTGGTGGGCCGAGAGTGAAACCGCCGCCGAGGCGATCGGGCTCCTCGGCGATGATGCCGATCACCCGCAACCGTGCCATGCCCAGCCGCAGGCTGTCGCCTGGCTTAAGCCCCAGCCGTTCGGCAAGCACCGGCGCAACCGCGACTTCCCGGCCATGCGGTCGCAGGGCCAGCGCACCCCGTGCAAGCCGGAAGCGCCCGACCAGCGGCCAAGCCTCATCCACCCCGCGCAGCGCGACCAGCATGGCAGGTCCACCAGCATCCGCCATGGCGCTCATCGACACGGTTTCCGAGACGCGCCCGGCTGCCTCGAAAACCGCCCGCTCAGCAACGGTGGCGCGGCGTTGGGACACCGAGAATTCAATATCGCCGCCCAATATCTGTCGGCCATTGGCGTCGAGCGCGGCGACCATGCTGGCCGAAAGGCTGCCGATCCCGGCCAGCGCCGCTGTGCCGAGAAACAGGCACAGCGCCAGCAACAACAGCCCGCGACCGCCACGCCGCAGGTCGCGCAGCGCCAATCGCCAGGCGATCTTCAAGCCGTCGCCCGATCGGCGACGATTCGGCCATCCGCCAGATCGATCACGCGTGCGCACCGCGCCGCCAGCGCGGGATCATGCGTGATGACGAACAACGTCGTCGCACGCGCGGCGTGGCGTTCGAACAGCAAATCCATGATCGCGGCCCCGGTCGCAGTGTCGAGGTTGCCGGTCGGTTCGTCGGCGAAGATCAGTGCCGGGCCTGCGACCAGCGCGCGGGCGATCGCCACGCGTTGCTGCTCGCCGCCGGAAAGCTGCGCCGGATAATGCCCGGTTCGGTTGCCGAGGCCGACTGCGGTGAGTTCGGCGGCTGCCCGCGCAAAGGCATCTGGTTCGCCCGCAAGTTCGAGCGGCACCGCCACATTTTCCAGCGCGGTCATCGTTGGCAGCAGATGAAAGGCCTGCAGCACGATGCCGATCCGCCCCCGCCGGGCGATGGCGAGGGCATCCTCGTCCAGCGCGGTGAAATCGAGCCCCGCTACAATGACGCTGCCGCCGCTTGGTCGTTCGAGCCCGGCGAGCACCGCCATAAGCGACGACTTGCCGGATCCCGACGGCCCCAGCAGCGCGACGCTCTCCCCGGCCGTGACGGTCAGGTCGATTCCGCGCAGGATATCGACGCGCGCCGGTGCGCGGCCGAGCGAGAGTGAAACATTGCGCGCTTCGATCAGCGCACTATCTGGGCGGGATGACATGGACACCTACTGAGCGATATGGAGCGCGGCGGCGAATTGTCCATCTCGCATTGCTGCTTTTCGCGGTATTTGCGCCGACCGCCAGCGCTTCTCCGCGCGCGCCGTTGATCTGGGCATTTGGCGACAGCCTTAGCGCGGGCTATGGCCTGCCCCCCGCCGATGGTTTTACGGCGCGCTTGCAGGCAGCCTTGCGCCGGGCAGGTATCGCAGCAACGGTGGGCAATGGCGGCGTTGCCGGCGATACTGCAGCGCAAGCCCGCGCCCGCCTGCGCTGGGGCCTGCGCGGGCTGGGGTTGAAGCCTGATCTGGTGATCGTCGAACTCGGCGCGAACGACATGCTGCGCGGCCTGCCTGTGCCGCAGGCCAGGGCCAACCTCGACACGATCCTGACCGAGCTGCACAACCGGCGCATCCCTGTGCTGCTGGCGGGCATGCGTGCCTCTCCCAATCTTGGGCCGGACTATGTCCGCCGCTTCGACGGCATGTACCCAGCACTCGCCAAGGCGCACGCTGTTGCGCGCTATCCCTTCTTTCTCGATGGTGTCGCGGGCATTCCCCGTTTGCTGCAGGCGGACGGCCTGCACCCCAATGCGCGCGGGGTGGAGATCATCGTTGGCAGGATGCTGCCCAGCGTCCGACAGGCGTTGAAGGGCAAGTAGCCAGTGAACCTCGAGGATCAGTTCCGTCGCTATTTTGGCACCAGCGATCTTGCAGCACTGACCGACGCCGCGCTGGATGCGGGGACGGAACATATGCGTGTCGATTTCGGGCTGGAGACGGACCGCAGCCGGCGCTTTGGCTTGTGGACGATGCTGCACATGCTTGGCGCTGCGCCGGATCTGGACGTTGCATTCAATTCGCCAGAGGATCGCGACGCGGCCCGGCGTTTCATGGAAATCAGCGAGCAGCCAGAGGAGAGCTGACGGCTTGAACAGTGGCGCGGCATGTTGGCCTGCGCATCTGTATCGCGCGCTGCTTATGCTGCTGAAACGCGCCGCTCCTACACCGGCATCACCGCATCGAGCTTGATCGCCCGGCCGAACTTTCATCACTGCATCAGCGCCCTTCGGATCGAAAAAAACCCGTATGTTTGTGTCCACGAAGTCGGCTGCGGCGCAGTCATCGATGCGCTGGACGAGGCGTTACCCCATCCTGACGAGCCCGCGCAGTCCGGCGGCGGCGCCGCAAGGGCATGCGCAGCTTGGTGACCAAAAATTGGTTGTTGGTCCGATGTAATTTCTTCGTGATATCTGTAAATCTTCCCTATTAGAAATCAGAGTAATGATAAAAGTCAATATAGCCATGATATCTCAGTATATATGAAAATAATTAATTCGTTAATTAGCAATGTAAATTTGGATTTTGTGGCTTTTATACATATATCATATTTAAAAACGAGAAAGATGAGATGAAAATTGACTGTCTAATAAGAAATTATGACATTATTTGAAACATTTTCGACGCACAACTGTCGTACCCGCCGCCTCATGAGACGAAATCGTCTTCATCAAAGGGGAAACGGATATGCCAAACCTACACACCAGCCGCTTGCGGTTATTGCTCGGCGGTGCCCTGCTCGCCACGACGGCGTCGCAGGCCTATGCCAAGGACCAGCCGGCAGCGCCGGTTGCAGCGGAGGAGACGACGCCCGCAGCAGCAGCCGATGACAGCCAGCTCGCGGATATCGTGGTCACCGCAACCAAGCGCGAGACCAATCTGCAGCAGACGCCGATTTCGATCAGCGTGCTGACGACCCAGAATCTGACCGATCGCCACGTCCTCAGCCTGTTCAACCTGGCTGATGGATCGGTGCCGTCGCTGCGAATCGCAACCTTTGAGGCGCGCCAGTCGGCGCTGACCATCGGCATTCGCGGCATCGTTCCTTATGACCAGAACCAGACGGCGCGTGACGGTGGTGTCAGCGTTTACATCGACGGTATTGCGCTTGGCAAAACCCAGGGGCTGAACGCCGCCCTGTTCGACATCGAGCGCATCGAAGTGCTCAAGGGCCCGCAGGGCACGCTGTTTGGTCGCAATACGGAAGGCGGTGCGCTGTCGCTCGTCACGCGCGCGCCGTCGGGCGTGCTTGAAGGCCGGGTCGTTGGCGGCCTGGGCAATTATGGCAGCCGCAATGCTGAAATCCACCTCGATTTGCCCGCTTATTACAATATCGCGCTCAAGTTTGACGGCGTCTATCAGCATCAGGACCCGACCGTGAAGGATCCACTCGATGGGTCGACGGGCTGGAATTTCTATGACCGCAAGGGCGGGCGCGCCGCTGCCCGCTGGCAGCCAATCGACGGCTTCACCGCCGACTTCGCTTATGATTATGCGAAGGACGATAACACGCCAAACTACAGCCAGTTGGTCAATTACAACCCGAATGGCTATACCGTCGGTACCTATACCAACCCGCTCACCGGCGCGATCGGCACCCAGCTTTACCTGCCCGGCACACCGGCTGGCACGGCGGGCTTGACCTGCGGTGGCACCATTCTCGCCAGCAACCCCACGCCGCGCGTGTGTATCGCACCGCGGGCACCGATTGTCGGTGTGCATCCCGAGCGCCAGCTCGTGGCGGATGTCGGCGTGCCGCAGCAGCCAAGCGTCGATATCACGCATGGCTTCTCGTCGAACCTGAAGTACAAGGTTGCGCCTTGGCTTGAGCTGCGCTCGATCACGGCATGGCGCGGCGTTTCCACTGATCAGTGGGACAACTCTGGCGGACCGGAGCGCAGCTCCTTCACGCCAAACGCGAACTTCAGCCGCTACAGCCTGTCCTATCTGAACCAGCATCAGTTCAGCCAGGAATTCCAGGCGGTTGGCAGCATTCCGCAGCTCGATTATGTGTTCGGCGCTTATTATTTCACCGAGCACGCCACCGAATATGCAGCGACACCGCTGAGCAATTTGTGGAACGCAACCGGGACGGCTTACACCATCCGCAGCCCGATCATCGATTCGGCGGCGACCGGCAATATCTCGGGGGCGAACTCAGGCTATCAGCGCTATGCGGCGTCGTGCAACAACACGCTGGGCACCGCCGTGCCGCAGTTCGTCAACAGCTGCCAGTTCATCACGCGCGACAGCGAAGCCTATGACCACAACTATTCGCTGTTCGGTAACCTGACTTACACGCCCGGTGGCCTGGACTTTGTTCATCTGACCGCCGGTGGCCGCTGGACCAAGGACAAGCGCCGCGGCCGGTTGCTGGTCGTGAACAACGTGGCGCAGCCATTTGCGTTCACCAACAGTGTCAGCCGGTTCGATCCGCTGTTCAACCTTGCGGTCGATGCGACGCAGGATATCCACCTGTACGCAAAATATGCGACCGGTTTCCGCGCCGGTGGTGCCAATGACCGTTCGCTGACCTTCAACGCGTTCGGCCCGGAAGCGGTCAAGTCGTATGAAATCGGGGCGAAGATCGACTTCCTCGATCACCGGGCGCGCCTGAATCTGGCCGGCTACATCATGGATCGCAGCAACACCCAGTTCGACTTCGATCTGTTTGACACCACCACCGGCAGCCCGACGAGCGGCAGCCACATCGAACAGACCCAGAATGCGGGCAAGAGCAAGATCCGCGGTATCGAAGCCGATCTGACGCTGAAGCCGGTCCAGGGTCTGACGCTCAGCGCGTCCTATGCCTATACCTATTGGAAGGCACCGCGCGCGGTGAATTCGATCACGGGTGGCGCACCGCAGCAGCTCTATATCGTCTACACCCCGAACCATGCTGCGTCGGGGGCGATCGATTACGAAGTTCCCTTTGGTTCGGAAAGCGCCAAGGTGCGCCTGCATCTGGATGCCAATTATGCCAGCAGCCAGTACAGCTTCCAGCTTGAACCGACCAAGACCGATTCAAGCTTCATCGTGAACGGCCGTCTCGCCCTGGCAGACATTGCGGTGAGCGATCATAACCGCATCACGCTGTCGGTGTGGTCACGCAATCTGTTCGATCGGACGCAGACTTATCGTCGTTCGGCTGCGAACTCGTCGCCGGTGCTCAACTATTGCGGCAGCAATGGCTTTGTCGGCGCGACGCCGTGCACGGCCAATGCGCTGTTCTCGACCAGCTATGGTGGCATTCTGGGCGATTATGCCAACTATAATGCCCCGCGCACCTGGGGTTTCGAAGCCAGCGCCAAGTTCTGATCCGTCGATCAAGGACGGCAGGAAGCCCGGCTCGAGCGCATGCTCGGGCCGGGTTTTCTATGGGCGTCGCGGCAGATCAATGATGACGCGCAGCCCGGGCTTCGCATCATCGAGCCTCAACGACCCGCCATGCAGGCGCGCGATCGCGTCGACCAGCGTCAGCCCAAGGCCCTGCCCCGAAGCGTGGCTGTTGGCGGCCAGGCGCCCGAAGCGGCGGATGACCTCGCCATGCTTTTCTGCCGGAATACCTGGCCCCTGATCGGTGACGATAATCAGGATCGATGACTGTAGCGCTTCGATCCGCACGTCGATCGGCGTTGCAATCGGCGTGTGGCGCATCGCATTTTCGATGAGGTTCACGACCATCTGGCGCAGCAGATTGGCGTCCCCGTCGATCGTTGCCGTGTCCGCGCGGGACAGCGCCAGCGGATGGCCATGGTCCTCCGCGATCACCGTCATCCCCTCGACCACATCGCTCACCAGCGCGGCCAGATCGATGGCCGCAAAACGATCACGCCGGTTGCCCCCTTCGATCTCCCACAGCCGCATCAGGCTGGAAAACAGCTCAAGCACCTGATCGCTCTGCTCCAGCGCCTCTACGATTTCGCTTTCGAGCCGGTCGCCTTCGGCATGGCGCGCGAGCGCTGCCAGTTTCGATCGCAAGCGCGCCAATGGGCTCTTCAGCTCATGGGTAACATCCTTGGCCGCATGCTTGACGCTGAGCATCAAGGCATCGATGCGGTCGAGCATGGTGTTGAACGCCACCGCCTGGCGATTGAACTCGCTTTGGGTGGAATCGACCGGGATCCGGCTGTGAAGGTCACCCGCGATGACGGCATCGACTGTACGCTGCATCGCCCGCATGCGCTGGCGAATGGCGAAGGCGATGCCCAGCGCGCCGCCGACAATGATCAGAACGCTTGCGCCGAGCCCGAGCAGTTGAAGCCAGTAGAGTAGCGCATTGAAACCATCGACCACATCGTTGTCAGACACGACAATCAGCTTGCCGCCATCCGGAAGAGCACGCGTCAACGCGCGGCCGTGGCGCACGTTGGGCAGCCCCGCCTCTTCGCCAAAATCGGAATAACCCAGCGGCGGCATGAGCGTGAAGTGCAGGTTGCCGGCAATTAGACGACCGCGCCGGTCGGTCAGCGACAGGAACAGATCCGCGCTGTCATGATCCGCCAACTCGTCGCGAATGCGATCGGCCATCGCCTGAATGTCGGGCGTGTCGTCGGCGCGGATGATTTCTGCTGCTTCGGCGGCAAGGCGCTTGTCCACCTCCTGGACGAGCACGCGGTGCGCGAAACTGTAATTGGCCGCCTGAACAATGATCAAGGCCGCAAGACAGGCCAAAACATAGATCGTCAAAATGCCGCGCAGCGTTGTTGGTCGCATGTCAGCCTGCCGTAAGCATATACCCAACGCCCCTGATGGTCTTGATCATCTCGGTTTCGCCGGGCTGGGTCAGCTGCGTTCTGATACGGCTGATATGCGCGTCCACAATGTTGGTCGCCGGCTCGAAATCGAAATGCCAGACGCTGTGGTAAAGCATCTGGCGCGTCACGATGCCCTCCGCATGGCGCATCAGCTCGCACAGTACCTTGAATTCCAGATTCTGCAGGATCAGCAGCCGCCCGGCGCGCGTCGCCCGGTGCTTGATCTCGTTTACCTCAAGCTCGCCGAGCCGCATGATTGCTGTATCATTCGCCCGGTTGGCCCGGCGCAGGATCGCGCGAATGCGAGCCTCTATTTCGGCGGGGGCGGCTGGTTTGACCAGGTAATCGTCGGCACCGGCATCAAGCCCGGCCAACCGATCGTCCAGATCGCCGAGCGCGGTCAGCATCAGGATCGGGGTGTCGACACTCCGCTCGCGCAGCATCGTGGCAACGCCGACACCATCGACAAAAGGGAGCATCACATCGAGCAGAATGGCATCGAAGCGGTCGTCGGTCGCAATGGCCAGCGCGGCGCGGCCATCGGCGGTGGTTATCGTTTCATGGCCAAGCTCGGTCAGGTCTGCCGTCAGCTGTTTCGCCGCCCGCGGATCATCCTCAACAACTAAAATCCTCATGGCAAATTTCGCCCCAATCGTCTTCTTGTCCCATATCCTTTCGGCGACGGGTAACAAGCGGCCATTGGCAATTCACACCATAGTCGCGCTGGTTCGGCGTTGCACCGGTCGCAGCCCGTTCCACATGAACGGACGTCTGCTCTGGTGGACAAGGGTGAGCGCGTGCGTATCGGCTTGCGGCGGTTACCGGTCCAGAGGTTGTCCGATCGCCTGAATTTCATAAACAGGACCGGTGACGGTCTGCTTGCCTATCCCAATCAAGGGTAAATTGTTCAGCCAAGAATATCGGTGGTCGCCGCTTTCCATCGCTGGATAGACTATCAGATTATAGTCGCGCGGATCGAGCAGTTCGCCCTTTGCAAAGCGTGCCATGGCATCACCCCTACCGCGCATCGATCCCCGATAGCTGAGGTAGATCGGCACAGCTTCGGCACTAATCAGCGTCAGGCGCACGTCGATCAAAAGCGAGCCATCCGGCTGGATGACGAACCAATCGGCTCCCGGTTCAACCGTCCCGTTCAAACGAGCGCCGGCAAATGTGCCGCCAGTCACCGCTGCGATCCCTCGGTGCCCGGCGGGAATGGTGCCGATCCGGGTGGTACGGGCGAAGTCCACCTCGAGCTTGAGGGTCATCAAGTGGCTGTGGGGGAGGCTTGTCATTTCTGCAGGCGTAGCATCCGGTAGGCCTATGACAAAGAATGAACGGTGGGCGGCAGCGTGCGGCTGAATCGAGGGCAAGCATCCGCGCCCTCATGCCGAATGCGCCGCGTCGATGGCGGATGCGAAAGCGCGCGTGCAGGCGACGATCGCCAGCGAAAAAGGGGGCCGATCGCGCCACCTGCCAACTCTGGCCATCGCAATCAAATGTCAGCCCGCGCTGTCGCTCCCAACCCCCAGCTGGCGAAACGGCTCGAAGGCTGGTCTCGGCCAACCACTGGCAAATTCGGCATCTGTCACCCGCGTGTTCTGGCACGGGGCTGCGCATCAGATAACCAGGCGATATCCCACGCCGGGTTCATTGCGAATCAGGTTCGGCGAAGCCGGATCGACCTCAAGCTTCTGGCGTAGTCCCCGCACGACAATGCGCAGATAGTCGACATGGGTCTCATGTGCCGGGCCCCAGACGGTGCGTAGCAACTGCGCATGGCTGATAACGCGGTCCGGCCGCCGCCCCAGCTCGGCCAATACGGCGTACTCCTTGGGTGTAAGATGGACTTCGACAGCCGCCCGCGTGACGCGCCGATGCTCAAGATCGATCAGGACATCGCCCGCTGCGATCGTCGAGTGCTCAGTCAGCCTATGCCGCAACGCGGTGCGGAGGCGGGCCAGCAGTTCCTCGGTGTCGAAGGGCTTGGTCAGATAATCATCGGCACCGAGATCGAGCGCTGCGACCTTTTCGCTTGTTTCCTGCCGCGCGGAAATGACAAGCAGTGGGATGGGCGTCCGCGCCCGGATCAGCTGGATCAGTTCCAGCCCATCGCGGTCGGGCAGACCAAGGTCGAGCAAGACGGCATCCGGCTTGTCGATATCGACCAGCGACAAGCCCTCGCGCGCTGTCGCCGCTTCCGCCACCTGATGCCCGGCGCGTTCGAGCGCCGCACGGACGAGGCGGCGGATGTGCAGATCGTCCTCGATGACGAGGATTTTGGTCGCGGCAGCCATGCGCCGGGTTAGCGCTGTTGCGCCAGCCGGTCGAGCGCGAGATTGAGCTGGAGCACATTGACGCGCGGCTCGCCGATGAGGCCGAACAGCGGGTGCTCGACCTGCCGATCGACAAGCATGCGGACCCGCGCCTGGCCGATCCCGCGCGCGGTGGCGACGCGCGCGACTTGATAAAAAGCCGCCTCGGGGCTGATATCGGGATCGAGCCCCGAGGCGGAGGCGGTCACCAGATCGGCAGGAACGTTGGAACCTGGTGAGGTCTTGTTGGCAGCGATGTCGCCCTTGACGCGGTCGACCAGCGCCTTGCTGGCGGGGCCAAGGTTGGAGCCCGACGACGCCAGCGCGTCATAGCCCTTGCCCGCCGCAGAGGGGCGACCGTGGAAATAGCGCGGGCTCGCAAAGCTTTGGCCGATCAGCGCGGAGCCGATGACCTTGCCCTGCGCATCGCGGATCACGCTGCCATTGGCCTGGGCGGGGAACAGCGCTTGCCCGACGCCGGTCAGCGCGAGCGGATAGATCAGGCCGAGCAGCAGCGCGAACAGAAGCGTCAGCACCAAGGCGGGACGCAGCGCGGTTTTAAGGTCGTTGAGCATGGGATGTGTCCTCAGGCGAGGTTGAGGCTGGCGACGGCAAGGTCGATCAGCTTGATGCCGATGAACGGCGCGATCAGGCCGCCAAGGCCGTAAATGGTCAGGTTGCGGGCCAGCAGGGGGCCGGCGCCCATCGGCGTGTAGGTAACGCCCTTCAGCGCCAGCGGGACGAGGGCGGGGATGATCAACGCGTTGAAAATGATCGCCGACAGGATCGCGCTTTGCGGGCTCGACAGGGCCATGACGTTGAGCACGCCGAGCCCTGGATAAAGCGCCACGAAGATCGCCGGGATGATGGCGAAATATTTGGCAACGTCGTTCGCAACCGAAAAGGTCGTCAGCGCGCCCCGCGTCATCAGCAGCTGTTTGCCGAGGCCGACGATCTCGATCAGCTTGGTCGGGTCGCTGTCGAGATCGACCATGTTGCCCGCCTCGCGTGCGGCCTGGGTGCCGGTGTTCATCGCGACGCCGACATCGGCCTGGGCGAGGGCAGGGGCATCGTTGGTGCCGTCACCGCACATGGCGACGAGCTTGCCACCCTGCTGCTCCTTGCGGATCAGCGCGAGCTTGTCCTCTGGTGTCGCCTCGGCAAGGAAATCGTCGACGCCCGCTTCAGCGGCGATCGACGCGGCGGTGAGCGGGTTGTCGCCGGTGATCATCACGGTCCGGATGCCCATCCGCCGCAGTTCGGCGAAGCGCTCACGCACGCCTGCTTTCACCACGTCCTTCAGCGCGATGACGCCGAGCAGGCGGCCATCCTGCGCCACCGCGAGCGGGGTCATCCCGCCGCGCGCAATCTCGTCGGTCGCCCGGCGCAGATCGCTCGCTTGCGGTGTGTCGCCGACGCCGGGATTGGCGCGCAGCACCGAATCGACCGCGCCTTTCTGGATCAACGTGTCGCCGATGCGGACGCCTGACAGGCGGGTCTGGGCGGTGAAGGGAATGACTTCGGCGCCGTCGGGCAGCGCGGTCTGCGTGATACCAAATTTGTCGCGTGCCAGCGTGACGACCGAGCGACCCTCGGGCGTCTCGTCGGCCAAACTGGCGAGCAATGCGGCTTCGGCCAGCTCGGCGATCTGCACCCCGGAAACCGAGCGGAACTCGCTTGCTTGCCGGTCGCCGATCGTGATCGTGCCCGTCTTGTCGAGCAGCAGCACGTCGATATCGCCCGCTGCCTCGACCGCGCGGCCGGATTTGGCGAGCACGTTGAAGCGAACCAGCCGGTCCATGCCCGCGATGCCGATCGCCGATAGAAGTGCTGCAATCGTCGTGGGGATCAACGTGATGAGCAGCGCGGCAAGCATGGCGACGGGCACGCTGCCCTTGGCATAGCTGGCAAAGCCCGGAATGGTGCCGACCGCGATCAGGAAGATGATCGTCAGCCCGACCAGCAAAATGGTCAGCGCGATCTCGTTGGGGGTCTTTTGCCGCTCCGCCCCCTCGACCAGCGAGATCATGCGATCGAGAAAGCCTTGCCCGGGTTCCTGCGTCACGCGCACTTTGATCCGGTCGGAAAGGACTCGCGTACCCGCTGTCACGGCGGACCGGTCGCCGCCAGCTTCACGAATGACGGGCGCGCTTTCGCCGGTGATGGCGGCTTCGTTGACCGAGGCGACGCCTTCGACGACTTCACCGTCGGCAGGGATCAGGTCACCGGTTTCGACCAGTACCAGGTCGCCCCGCTCCAGCCGCTGCGCGCCGACCATCCCCCAGGTGTCGCCGACGCCGATCAATCGCTTTGCCTGCAGATCGGCCTTTGTCGCGCGCAGTGACGCCGCCTGTGCACGGCCGCGTCCTTCGGCCAGCGCCTCGGCAAAGGTGCCGAACAGCACCGTCAGCCACAGCCAGACGATCAGCTGGATCTGGAAAGCGGCGCTCAATGCTTCCCCGCCCATCAAAAGGAGCACGGTGAGCAATAGCGCGATAACGGCCGTGGTGAAGAGCACCGGGTTCTTCACCAGCGCGCGCGGATCGAGCTTCTTGAAGCTATCGCCGATCGCCGGGAGGACGAGGTTGGCAGCGAACATCGATTGAGGTGCAGACATGAGGATTGTCCGATTCAGAAGAGCAGGCCGCGGGCGGTCGCGAGATGATCCGCAACCGGCCCGAGCGCGAGGCTGGGAAGGAAGGTGAGGCCGCCCAGGATCAGGATGACCCCGACCAGCAGGCCGATCCACAGCCCGCCCGTGGTCGGGAACGAGCCGGCACCGGCGGGCACGTGGCGCTTGGCGGCAAGGCTGCCGGCAATCGCGAGGACGGGGACAATCACGAAGAACCGACCGACCCACATCGCGACGCCGAGCAGCCCGTTGTAGAAGGGTGTCCCCGCCGTTAGCCCTGCGAATGCCGAGCCATTGTTGCCCGTGGCCGAGCTGAATGCATAGAGGATCTCGGTAAAGCCATGCGGCCCCTTGTTGAGCGGCCCGGCCAGCCCGTCGGGTAGCACCGAGGCGAGCGAGGTGAAGCCAAGGATCGACAGCGGCAAGACCGCGATGGCGAGGACCGCCAGCTTGACCTCGCGGCTTTCGATCTTCTTGCCGACATATTCGGGTGTCCGGCCGACCATCAGCCCGGCGACGAATACCGCGAGGATCGCAAACAGCAGGAAGCCGTAGATGCCCGAGCCGACCCCGCCGACGACGATCTCCCCCAACTGGATGTTGAACAGCGGGATCAGCCCGCCGAGCGCGGTGAAGCTGTCGTGCATCGCATTGACCGCGCCGCATGACGCTGCCGTGGTGACGGCGGCGAACAGCGAACTGGCAGCGATGCCGAAGCGGACCTCCTTGCCCTCCATATTGGCACCGGCGACGCCGATCTGGTGGAGCGCCGGGTTGCCAGCGGATTCCTGCCAATAGGCGATACCGGTGCCTGCAACGAACAGGATCGCCATCGCCGCCAGGATCGCCCAGCCCTGGCGCGCGTCGTTCACCGCCTTGCCAAAGGTATAGGTAAGGCCGACGCCGAGCGCGAAGATCGACAGCATCTGGACCAGATTGGTCAGCGCGCTGGGGTTTTCGAACGGGTGCGCGGAATTGGCGTTGAAGAAGCCGCCACCGTTGGTTCCGAGCATCTTGATCGCTTCCTGGCTGGCGACAGGGCCCAGCGCGATCGACTGTTTCGCCCCTTCGAGCGTGGTCGAATCGATCGCCATCGCCAGGGTTTGCGGGACGCCGCTTGCCAGCAGATACAGCGCATAGATGACGCACACCGGCAGCAGCAGGTAGAGCGTCACGCGCGTAATATCGGCCCAGAAATTGCCAATCGTGTTCGTCTCGCGCCGTGCAAAGCCACGGAACAGCGCAAAGGCAACCGCGATACCCGTGGCGGCGCTCAGGAAGTTATGGATCGTCAGCGCCAGCATCTGTGACAGGTTCGACAGCGTTGCTTCGCCCGAATACCATTGCCAGTTGGTGTTGGAGACAAAGGCGATGGCGGTGTTCATCGCGCCATCCGCGCCAACGCCTGCGAGCCCGCGATCATTGAGCGGCAGACCCGCCTGGAAGCGCAGGATCAGGTAAGTGAACAGCAACGTGACGAGCTGGAACACCAGCAAATGCAGCGCATAGCGACGCCAGCCCTGCTCGGCATCGGGGTCAATGCCCGAAAGCTTGTAAAAGCCGCGCTCGACCGGGCCCAACACGGTATGGAGCGGTGTTCGGCGGCCTTCATATAGCGCGAACAGCCACAGCCCGACCGGCTTGGTCAGCGCGGCGAGAATGACGAGGAACAGGGCAATCAGCCCCCAACCCTGGATGGTCATGATGGCCCCCTATTTAAAAGCGTTCGGGCCGCACGAGCACGGCGATCAGATAGGCGAGCAAGCCGATGGCAGTCAGCCCGGCTAGGATGAGGTGCGTGCCCATCTCAGGCGCCGTCGCACAGGCGTACGAACGCCAGCGTCGCAAGGAACAGCCCGCCGAGAACGGCAAGCCAGATCAGATCGGGCATTGAAACAGCGCCTTTCCATAGCGCCACGCTAAGATCGTGGCAGAAGTGGGAGATAGGCGGCACCGGCATTAAACTTCGCGGGCGAAAACGGGGGCGGGGCATTAAGAAGTCATAAGAATTGCCGCTTTGACGTTGGCGAGCACGCCTGATCGGGCTTAGCGTCACGCCATGCCCTCGTCCGACGATCGCCCATCCCCCGACGCCTTGCTGAAAGCCGCGCGACGCGAAGCGCGGGGCAAGCTGAAGATATTTCTCGGCGCCGCCCCCGGGGTCGGCAAGACCTTCGAGATGCTGCGCGAAGGGGCCGAGCGGCAGGCGGCCGGCGTCGATGTCGTGATCGCGGTGGTCGAAACACATGGTCGTGCCGAAACCGAGGCGCTCACTGCACCCCTGCAAACCTTGCCGCGCCGAGCAATCGATTATCAGGGCCATAGCCTGGAGGAGATGGACATCGACGCGGTGCTCACGCGTCGCCCGCAGCTAGCCTTGGTCGACGAGTTCGCGCACAGCAATGTCGCTGGCAGCCGCCACCCCAAACGCTGGCAGGATGTGGCAGAGCTGCTCGATGCCGGGATCGACGTTTACACCACGCTCAACATCCAGCATGTCGAAAGTCTCAACGACGTGGTTGCCAGTTTCACCCGTGTCCGCGTCCGCGAAACCGTGCCTGACAGCGTGTTCGATGATGCTGAGATCGAGATTGTCGACCTGCCGCCCGACGAACTGATCGAGCGGCTGAAGGACGGCAAGGTCTATGTTTCCGCCGAGGCGAGCCGCGCGCTGGGGCATTTCTTTTCCAAGGCGAACCTGTCGGCGCTCCGCGAAATGGCCTTGCGCCGTGCCGCGCAAAGTGTCGATCAGGCGATGCTCGACCATCTCGACGCGCATGCCGTCAGCGGCACATTTGCGGCGGGAGAGCGCGTGCTGGTCGCTGTCAGCGACTTGCCCGGTGCCGACGCGCTGGTTCGATCAGCCAAGAGATTGGCTGACGCGCTCAAGGCGCCATGGCAGGCGATCTATATCGAAACGCCGCGTGCGGAAGGCTTCAACGAAGCACAAAAGCGCCGCATCGCCGATACGCTGCGGCTGGCGGCGAGCCTTGGCGGCAGCATCGCGACCGTGCCTGCGCCGAGCGTGGCCGAAGGGTTGCGCATCCATCTGACCGGCATGCGCGCGACACAACTCGTGATCGGCAAATCGGTCCGCAGCTGGTGGTTTGCGCTGCGGAACGGATCGGTCGTTGATGCCATGCTGCGCGCGAGCGACGGGCTTGCAGTCCATGTAATCCCGACTGGCGAAGCAAGCCCAACCCGGCAGTCCTTGAGCTTGCTGCAGGGCTGGGGAAGGGGCGCTGACTATGGCGTGATTGCGGGGCTGGTCGCAGCGACGACGCTGATCGGCAAGCTCGTCCTGCCGTGGATTGGCATCGGCGGAATCGACCTGCTGTTCCTACCGCCGGTAATCATCGCTTCGGCGCGTTCCGGTCTGCGCCCCGGAATCGTCGCAGGGCTCGTCGCGGGCCTCGCCTATAACTTCTTCTTCCTGCCGCCGCTCTACACTTTCACCATCGCCGATCCGCAGAGCTTGCTGACGATGCTGGTGCTGATCGGCATTGCCTGGTTCACCGCCAACCTCACCGGACGACTTCGCGCCCGTGCTACACTGGGCAATCGCAGCGCGCATGAAAATGCCGCGATCGCCTCGTTCGGCCAGTCGCTGGCGCGCATCTCGGACTGGGAAGGCACCAGCCGGACTGTGTGCGAGGAGATTGCGCAGCTGCTCAATGTATCAGTGATCTTGATGAACGCGCGCGAGGGCGACTTAACCTGCGTGTCAGCTTCGCCCGAGGACGCCCCGGCGATGGGCCCGATCGACCGTGCCGCCGCCGATTGGGCGTGGAGCCGCGGCGAGGCATCGGGCGCCGGCACCGGCACGCTGACATCGGCTGACTGGCAATTCCATCCGCTCAAGACGGCGCTGGGAACGCTGGCATTGATCGGCCTGGCGCGTGGCGACGGTGGCGAGATCGTGCCCGCCGATCGCGCGGTTCTGCTGACGACCTTGCTCGGCCAGGCAGCGCTGGCGCATGAACGATTGACGCTGGAGGACCAGGTCCGGGAGGTGACGGTGCTCAAGGAACGCGACCGGCTTCGCGCTGCGCTGCTGTCGTCGATTGGCCATGATCTGCGTACGCCTTTGACCTCGGTCGCCGCTGCGGTCGATGCGATGGCCAATCAGCATCCGGACGCAGACGCTTTGCCAACCGCACGCGCGGAAATTGCCCGGCTCAAGCGCTTTCTCGACAATCTGGTCGACATGGTGCGGATCGACAGTGGTCAACTCGATCTGCAGATCGAGGCGGTCGATCTGACCGATGCAGTGGCGAGCGCGGTCCATGACCTGAAAGATGTTTTGCGTGGCCGCCCTATCGATTTGCGCGTGCCGCCGAACCTGCCGTTGGTCGATGCCGACGCGACATTGCTCCACCATATCTTGATCAACCTGCTCGCCAATGCGGCGCTGCATGGCGGCGACGGCAGGATCGAGTTGATCGGTGAACGGCGTTCTGGCCAGGTGGCGCTGACGGTGCGCGATCATGGCCCCGGCCTGGAACCAGGCACCGAAGTCACGATCTTTGAAACCTTCACGCGCGGCAAGGGCACTGATCGGGACGGTGGCAGCGGGCTTGGCCTTGCCATAGCCAAGGAATTTGCAGGCGCGATGAATGTCAGTCTGGCGGCCGCGAATCATATTGAGGGCGGGGCGGCGTTCACCTTGCTGTTTAAGGTGAGAACACCTGCCGGCTGAGCCACCGGCAGTGTCTGTCACCGTGTCAGCGATCGCCCCCAAAGAGAATGGCGGCTTCTTCCCTTTCCCCGCCTTTATCGATCCACCCCGAGATGCTTCCGATGCTTCAAATCCGGCCAGAATCGAAACATCAAGGAGCGTTGGTTTCGGGACGAGGCAAACGCCATGTGCGCGTGTCGACGCCAGGATCGTGGCCCGACCAGATTTCTGTGCGTTCTGACAATTTGAGCGCGTATCCCAGGTCAACGCTGCGCTAGCGGGCTGTGCTCTCGATCTTTGCATGCCGAAGAAGGATCTGAACAGCAGGCAGGTTGCCGCTTGCCTTGTCGATTATCGATGCCCCGATGCGCCTGAACAGCGTGACGGGATTTCGCCCTTTCTGACGCATCCCGCTATCCCCGCGGTTTACAGATGATGTGGGCAAACCTGTGCTTGGCGCGCCCGAGTGGATTCGAACCACTGGCCTCAAGATTAGAAGTCTCGTGCTCTATCCAACTGAGCTACGGGCGCGCGCGGTACGTCCGTTAGCGCGGATTGCGCGGGCGCGAAACCGGCATCATAACCGCGTTGCAATCGGCAGGGGTGTCCAATGAGTGTGAAGGCGGTATCGGCGCAGGCGCTGGCGGGCGGACAGTTGCGCTATTATGATTTCGTGATGGCGGCGTTCGTCGCGATCATCCTGCTGTTGAACGTGATCGGTGCGGGCAAGGTCGCGCAGATCTGGCTGCCAGGGGTCGGTTACTGGCCGTTTGGCGCTGGGATTCTGTTCTTCCCGATTTCCTACGTGATCGGCGACGTGCTGACCGAGGTCTATGGCTATGCCCGCGCACGCCGCGTGATCTGGGCGGGGACGGTGGCGGTGCTGTTCATGGCCTTCATGTCGTTTGTCGTGGTCGCGTTGCCGCCTGCGCCGGACTGGAAGAACCAGGCGGCCTATGAGACGATCTTTGGCCAGGTGCCGCGCATCGTCTTCGCCTCGGTCTGCGCTTTTTGGGCGGGCGAGTTCGTCAATAGCTATGTGCTGGCGCGGATGAAGCTGTGGACGGCTGGTCGGATGCTATGGACCCGCACGATCGGCTCGACGGTCGCGGGGCAGGCGGTCGACAGCCTGATCTTCTACCCGCTCGCCTTTTGGGGTGCGGAAGGCTGGACCAACGACCTGGTGATCAAGGTGCTGGTGACGCAGTGGGTGCTAAAGGTCAGTTGGGAAGTCATCCTGACGCCGGTGACTTATCTGGTTGTCAACTTTCTGAAGCGGCGCGAGGGCGTGGATGTGTATGATGAGGGCACCGATTTCACGCCGTTCAAGGCAGCGCTGTAAAGATGAGCGCGCTTCAGACCGCCAAATTCTGGATCGTCGCGCATCTCGATCTCGCCAAGGACGCCCTGCATGTCTATGTCGGGCTGATCCTGTTGCTGGGCTCGGCCTTGCTGTTCGGCTGGAAACTCTCCAGCTGGAAACCCTGGGCGCTGGTGGCGTTGGCCGCTGTCACTGGAGAGATCTGGGACCTGATCGACAACGCCATCGTGCACACGCCGCTGGACCTGTGGGCGAGCTGGCACGACATTTGGAACACGTTGTTCTGGCCGAGCATGATCCTGGTACTGGCGCGGCACACGCGCCTGTTTGGCGGGTCAGGCGCTGACGGTTTCCAGCAACCCTTCGAATAGCCGGCGTCCCTCAGCGCCGCCATGCGCATCCTCGATGCGGCGTTCGGGGTGGGGCATCATGCCGAGCACATTGCCGCCCGCGTTGAGCACGCCGGCGATCTGCCGCGCGGAGCCGTTGACGCTTTCGGCATAGCGGAAGGCAACGCGCCCTTCGCCCTCGATCCGGTCGAGCGTGTCGGCGTCAGCGAAGTAATTGCCGTCATGATGCGCGACGGGGAAAATCACGCGCTCACCCTTTGCATAGCGGCTGGTGAAGGCGCTTTGGGCGTTGTCGACCGTGAGCGCGACGTCGCGGCAGACGAAATCAATGCCGGCATTGCGCATCAGCGCGCCGGGAAGCAGGCCGATCTCGGTCAGCACCTGAAAGCCGTTGCAGATGCCGATCACCGGCACGCCGCGCCCTGCCGCTGCTACCACTGCCGGGATGATCGCGGAGCGCGCAGCAATTGCCCCGCAGCGCAGGTAATCGCCATAAGAGAAGCCGCCGGGCAGGGCGACAATGCCGATGTCGCTGGGGAGCTCGCTCTCGCCATGCCAGACCATCGCAGGCTTCACCCCGGTCACCGCTTCCAGCGCAACGGCGATGTCGCGGTCGCAGTTGGAACCAGGGAAAACGATGACGGCAGTTTTCATGCGCGCTCCACGCGGTAATTTTCGATCACCGTGTTGGCGAGCAGCCTGCGGCACATCTCGTCGACCTGCGCGTCATCGGTGCCGTCTGCCACATCGAGCTCGATCAGCTTGCCCGCGCGGACATCGTTGACGCCGACAAAGCCAAGGCCGTCCAGAGCCTTGTGGATCGCCTTGCCCTGCGGGTCGAGCACGCCGGGCTTGAGGGTGACGAAGATGCGCAGTTTCATGGGGGCGGGTTCCCGCGTCAAATGGCTTGATGCGGATCGCTATGCCGGGGAGCGCCCTCGGCTGCAACCATCACTTGCCGCGTTTTTGGCGATGCTCTTCCAGGTCGAGCACCGCGCTGTCTGCGCCCTCGGGGAGCAGGCCGAGGCGGCGCGCGACTTCCTGATAGGCCTCGACCTCGCCGCCCAAGTCGCGGCGGAAGCGGTCCTTGTCGAGCTTTTCGCCGCTCGCCATGTCCCATAGCCGACAGCCATCGGGGCTGATTTCGTCTGCCAGGATGATGCGGGCATAGTCATTGTCCCAGATCCGCCCGAACTCCAGCTTGAAGTCGACAAGGCGAATGCCGATGCCAGCGAACAGGCCGCACAGGAAATCGTTCACGCGGATCGCGAGGTCGGCGATGTCGTGCATCTCCTCCTGGCTCGCCCAGCCAAAGCACGAGATATGCTCTTCGGTGATCATTGGATCACCGAGCGCGTCGTCCTTGTAATAATATTCGATGATCGTCCGCGGCAGCTGCGTGCCCTCTTCGATCCCGAGCCGCTTGGCGAGCGAGCCGGCAACGACGTTGCGGACGACGACCTCGATCGGCACAATCTCGACCTGGCGGATCAGTTGTTCGCGCATGTTGAGACGGCGGATGAAGTGTGTCGGTACGCCGATCGTCGCGAGCAGGGTGAAGATGTGCTCGGAAATTCGGTTGTTGAGCACGCCCTTGCCGCTGATCGTACCCTTTTTCTGGGCGTTGAACGCGGTCGCATCGTCCTTGAAATACTGGATCAGCGTGCCCGGTTCCGGCCCCTCATAGAGGATCTTGGCCTTGCCTTCGTAGATTTGGCGGCGGCGAGCCATGGCGGCGGTACCTTCAAAAACATTGCGCAAAAAAAGATCGGCCCCGGCCCGCGCAAGCGATGATGTCGCGCGGGCCGGGGCGTTAAGACCCGACTATATCGAATGCACCGCCACCGCGCAATCGCGGCCGCAGTTAGCTGGCTGGTTCGCTCTCATGTTGATGGGCGGGCTCGCGCGAGAACCAACGCTGGATAACGTTGCGATTTTCGTCATCGGTGGGCAGCGGCACGCCGATTGGGTGCGCGGCTTCCGGCTCTTCGGGCTGGACGAAGCGGCGAAGGATCAGCGCGCCGCCGATCAGCAGCAGCAGCCATGGGCCAACGCCGGCCAGCACCTGCGCCATAGCGGCGGCTGACTGAACGAACAGCTGGCCGGCATTGTCGAAGGTGGCAGTCGATGATCCGCCCAGCGACGGGATGATCGTACCCGATTGATAGGTGAAGAGGATGGGCGTGGTCGCGACGGTTTCGATCGCCGCCTGGTCGAGTTCGCCGATCATGGCGATGGCCGCGCGCAGGCGGCCCTGCTTCTCCGTCGCCACTTCGCGCTGCGAATCGGTCAGTGTCCCGCGCAGCTGGTTGTCGATCGTGGCGATCTGTTCGCGCAGGCGACCGACAACATTGCTCGCACGGCCTGATGCATTGGGGCCGTCCAACCCGGCCATTCGGGCATCGATGACGAGCCCGCCCGACGTCTTGACGAAATTGCTCGCCTCGCGCCCGAAATTACGGGCAATGGCGGGATCGATCTGGAAGGCGAGCACGGCGGAGACGGTGTTGTTGTCCTCCACCCGGTAGCGCACCGTCATCACCCGGCAACGCGTGCGCCCGAGCTGATCACAAGCGCGGACATGCCCGTCCTGCACCTGCGCGATGCGCGCGGCGGGCAGGCGGAAGGCGTAATTATAATCGAAATCGGCACCGACCATGGCCGGGCCGCCATCATTGGTCCGGTCGACCAGTGAGGCCGATGGCCCGCCTTTGGCCGCCGGATCGCCCGGCCCGATGGGGGCGCAGCCCGCCAGCAGCAGAACGGCCGCCAATCCTGTTCCGAATCGCATCCGCGTCTCCTCCCGCATCCAACATGCGTCCCGTTCCATTTAGTATAGAAATGGTTAACGACAAATCGAAGATCAGGTGACGGCGTGCCGCTTTGAGAATGCAGGCGCAAGATAGACGCCACTGTCGAGCGTCTCGCGGAGAATTTCACCAGCGATTACAATATCTTCATAGCCAAGGTAAAGCGGCGTCAGGCCAAAACGCAGCACATCGGGATCACGAAAATCGCCGATGACGCCGCGCGCGATGAGTGCCTGGCACAGCGCATAGGCGTGGGGATGGCGGAAACCGATATGGCTGCCGCGTTGTGCCGGATCGCGCGGGCTGACGCAGTCGAGCCCGAGCGAATCGCCAATCGAGGCGGCAAGGTCGAACAGCGCGGCGCTTTTGGCGGCGAGTGCGGCTGCGTCCGCTTCCAGCATCATGTCCACACCCGCCTCCAGCGCCGCCATGGCCAGGATCGGCGGTGTCCCGGTCAGCCAGCGCTTGATGCCGCGGGCCGGGGTATAATCGTCTCCGAACGCAAAGGGCGCTGCGTGGCCCATCCAGCCGGACAGCGGATTGCCGAGTTGATCCTGCAGGTCGCGCGCTACGAACAAAAAGGCGGGCGCACCGGGGCCGCCATTCAGATATTTATAGCCGCACCCGACCGCGAGATCGGCCCGGGCGCCGTTGAGGTCGACGGGAATTGCCCCCGCGCTATGGCTTAGGTCCCATAGCACCAGCGCGCCGGCCGCATGCGCGCGGGCGGTCCAGGCCGCCATGTCGAAGCGCTCGGCGGTTTTGTAGTGGACATGGGTGAGCATCAGCAGCGCGGTGTTCTCGTCAATCGCGTCGGCGATCTGGGCGCGTGGTACCGCCTTCAGCGCTGCGCCGGGCACGCAGGCGGCGGCGCCTTCGGCCATGTGGAGATCGGTCGGGAAATTGCCGAGCTCGCTGACGATATTGGTGCGGCCCGGGCGGTGGCGGAGCGCCGCGACGATGAGTTTGAACAGATTGGCGGAGGTTGAATCGCAGGCGACGACGTCGCCTGGGGCAGCGCCGATCAATCGCGCGATCTTGTCGCCGATCCGCTGGGGCGCGTCGATCCAGCCTTCGTTCCAGCTGCGGATGAGCCGGTCGCCCCATTGGCGCTCGATCAGATCGGCGACGAGCGGCTGGGTTGCCCGGGGCAGCGCGCCGAGCGAATTGCCGTCGAGATAGACAACGCCCTCCGGCAGCGCGAACCGCTCACGGAACGAGCGGAGCGGATCGGCGGCGTCGAGCGCGCGGGCCTCGTCGCGCGTCATCGTGTCAATGCCGCTTGGATCAGCGTGACGGTCGTGGCCCAGGCAGCGCTTTCGGGCGCGATCAACTCGACATGGCCGGTGCGATCGATGCGGTGGAGCCCTGCCTTGTCGCCAGCCTTGCTGGCCTGATCGATATAGCCGGTGCCGAGCCGCATCGGAATGATCCGGTCATTCTCGCCATTCACCAGATCTGCCGGCACGCCGATCGGCAGCAGGCGCGGGACGGATGTGTCGGCGAAGACGTCTTTGTGCTGCGCCGTGCTGGGGCCGGTAAGCTGGGCGATGATGTCCGTGCCGCAGCCATTGTCCGGGCTTGCCGCCGTTGCCTCGAGATCGGGCAACCCGCCAAGGCTGATGACGTGCGCGATCTTCAGTGGGTGGGCGCTGCGCAAGGCGCTGGCCTTGGGCAGTTTTGGCCGGCCCGCCAGCCAGAGCGCGAGATGCCCGCCCGCCGAATGGCCGACCGCCACGACGCGCTTCATGTCGAGATGATAGCGCGCAGCGTTGGCGGCGAGCGCATCCGCCGCTTGGGCTGTATCGCTGAAGGTGCCGGGATAGCCGCCGCCGGGCCGGTCAACGCCGCGATAATCGATGTTCCACACCGCAATACCGCGCCCGCGCAGGTCGGCGGCGATCCAGTTCATCAGCGTGCGATCGGCAATCTGCGTCTGCCAGCAGCCGCCATGCACCATCAGCACCACCGGGTGCAGCCCATTGCCCTTGGGCAGCCAGACGTCGACCTTTTGATAGGCATCGCTGCCATAGCTGATCGTCGCGTCGGGTGCGGGGCGCTGTCGGCTGGTGAGATCGGGCCAAGTGAGGAGGGGGGGCTTTTCGGTCACTGCCGTCAGCCCCAGCAGGACGGCGGCCAGCAGCGCAAGATGTTTCAGCTTCATGCACCCCAATTAGCCCGCCCGGCGGACTCGCGCGAGTCCGCCGGTGAGAGATTTAGCCGGGGTCAGCGCCCTTCCAGCGGCGGCGGAGCGCGCGCAGGCCGCTGACCCGGTAGAGCCAGCCGAAGAGCACCGCGAAGGCCAGCCATGGTGCGCCGACGCCGATCACGACGATCAGCACCGTCAGCGCGAAGAGCAGCGACTGCTTGCCGATCAGATAGCCGGTGTAGAGCGGCGCGCCCGAATCGAAACCGGGGATGGCGCTGGAGGCGGCGTAGCGGAAGGTCATGGGCGTAACGGCGAGGCTAGCGACCTGCGCCCGACGGCTTTCGCCCTGTTGCGCAAGTTGCTGGCGGAGCTCATCGGCGCGCTCACCCAGGCGCCAGCGTTCGGGTGCCTTGGGGGGGAGTTTGACGAGTTTCTGCTCGATTTCCTGCAATTCGGCCTTCGCGCCTGCCGCGCTGCGATCAAGCGCCTTAATCGCGCCACCAGCGTCGGTGCCGGTGATATCTGCACCACCAAGCCTGCCACCAGCTTTGACGATCGCATCTATGCCGTCAGTGCCGAATTTGCGCGCGATGGTCGGATCGAGCTTCAGGTCGAGCGTGGCGGTGACGTCGGCTGGGTCCTCACCAACGGCATAATGCATCCCGGTGATGCGGCAGCGCGCGATGCCGAGCTTTTCGCAGGCCTGGGCATGGGCCTCCTGCGCGCGCGCAATGCTCTGGCCGGGGAGCCGGAAGAGATAATCATAGTTGAATGCGACGCCGGCGGCGGCAGTGACGGCGATGCCGGGGCCGGCCGCCGGGGCTGCAACATCATAAGCCATCTCTGCATTGGCGTTACTGGTTCGTTGCGAACCGCTCTCAGATTTTGGCGAACAACCGGCCAAGATCAATGCTGTAACGAGAATCATTCTGTACCGCATGCGCATCGCTCCCTCTCCCGTGGAGGGCCATAGATACCCTATAACATTACTGTGATAAAGGACTTTGCCACATTTTGAACAAAATTGGGCGACTGGTCTTGCGGGCGCCACCTCGCTATCGACATCGGGACGATGACCACCGACCTGATTGACCCAGACGCCCCGGCGCCGCAGCCCGACCCGATCCCCGGCCAGACCGACGCCCCGTTCGACAGCGCGCTGTCGGAGCGTTACCTCGTCTATGCGATGTCGACGATCACCGCGCGCTCGCTGCCCGATGTGCGCGACGGGTTGAAACCGGTGCACCGGCGGCTGCTCTGGGCGATGCGGCTGCTCAAGCTCGATCCGGCGCAAGGCTACAAGAAATGCGCGCGCGTCGTCGGAGACGTGATCGGCAAATATCACCCGCATGGCGATCAGTCGGTCTATGATGCGATGGTACGGCTCGCGCAGGATTTTGCGCTGCGTTATCCGCTCGTCGACGGGCAGGGCAATTTCGGCAATATCGATGGCGATAACGCCGCGGCCTATCGCTACACCGAGGCGCGGCTGACGCAGGTCGCGGTCGACCTGATGGACGGGCTCGACGAGAACGCGACCGACCTGAAACCGACCTATAATGGCGAGGAGGAAGAGCCGGAGCTGTTTCCGGGCCTGTTTCCCAATCTGCTGGCGAACGGCGCGAGCGGCATCGCGGTCGGCATGGCGACGAGCATCCCGCCGCATAATGCCGCCGAATTGATCGAGGCAGCGCTGTTGCTGATCGACGATCCCAAGGCCGATGACGCCGCGATCATGACCAAGGTGTCAGGCCCCGATTTCCCGACGGGCGGGCTCGTGGTGGACAGTGCAGCGAGCATCGCCGAGACCTATGCGACCGGGCGCGGCGGCTTTCGGGTGCGGGCACGCTGGCACATCGAGGATCAGGGGCGCGGCACCTGGAACGCGATCGTCACCGAAATTCCGTACGGCATTCAGAAGGGCAAGCTGATCGAGGCGCTGGCGGCAATCGTCAACGACAAGAAGCTACCGATCTTTGTTGACGTTCGCGATGAATCGGACAGCGAGGTCCGCATCGTCATCGAACCCCGCAGCCGCACTGTCGACGCAGATATGCTGATGGAAAGCCTGTTCCGGCTGAGCGACCTTGAGGTGCGGGTGCCGCTCAACCTGAACGTGCTCGACGCGCGTCGCACGCCGCGCGTGATGTCCTTGCGCGAGGCGCTGTCGGCGTGGCTCGACCATCAGTTCATCGTGCTCCAGCGCAAATCGCAGCACCGGCTCGACAAGATCAGCGACCGCGTCGAATTGCTCGACGGCTATATTGTCACCTTCCTCAATCTCGACCGGGTGATCGAGATCATCCGGACCGAGGATGAGCCCAAGCCGGTGATGATGGCCGAATTCGCGCTGACCGACCGTCAGGCCGAAGCAGTGCTCAACATGCGGCTGCGGTCGTTGCGGCGGCTTGAGGAAATGGAGCTGCGCAAGGAGCGCGACAAGCTGCTCGAGGAGCGCGCCGGGCTCGAGGCATTGCTCGGCAGCGATGCGCGCCAGCGGACGCGGATGAAGAAGGACCTCGGCAAGTTGCTCGTCCGCTATGGCGAGGACACGGCGCTCGGCAAGCGACGCACCACCGTGGCCGAGGCAGCGCCGGCGCGCGAGATTCCGCTCGAGGCAATGATCGATCGCGAGCCGATCACCGTCATCCTGTCGCAGCGCGGCTGGATCCGGGCGATGAAGGGGCATATCGACCTCGCTTCGAAGAATGGGGCAGGCACCGAGGCGTTGAAGTTCAAGGAGGGCGATGGCCCCGCCTTCGCTTTCCACGCACAAACCACCGACAAGATATTGCTCGCCGCCGAAACCGGGCGTTTTTATACGCTGGCCGCCGACAAGCTGCCCGGCGGGCGCGGCTTTGGCGAGCCGGTGCGACTGATGATCGACCTGGACGGGGCGGCGGACATTGTCGATCTTTTCCCGGCCAGCCGTGCAGAAAAGCATCTGGCAGCTGCCAGCGACGGGCGCGGTTTCATCGTCAAAACAGCCGATTTGATCGCCGAGACCAGGAAGGGCAAAACCGTGGTGACGCCGCGCGCCGGTGCCCGGTTGGCCCGGATCAAACCGATCGATCCAGCCGCCGACTATGTCGCCGTGATCGGTGAGAATCGGCGGCTGCTGGTGTTTCCGCTCGCCGAATTGCCGGAGCTCGGGCGGGGGCAAGGCGTTCAATTACAGCGCTATCGCGATGGTGGACTCGCCGACTTCACCACCTTCCGCTTTGCCGACGGATTGAGCTGGACGATGGGCGGGGACACGGGCCGGACACGTAACGAGCCAGATCTCGGGCCATGGCGCGCCGCGCGCGGCGCGGCGGGCCGCATGCCGCCAAACGGATTTCCGCGCGATAACCAGTTCTGAGGCGCGGTAGTCCGGACAATTTCTGCTTCAGCGAGCCTTAACCAATTGCGGTTAACGCCAGAGTAGATGGTGTTTGGTACGCCCCTATTCAGGAAGACTACAAACCCGGCGGAGGCATCCGTTGTGGACCGGCGCAATGCGCCTGTGGACCAATCGGGCTCAGCGGTTGAACAGGCAATCGAACTATTGCCCATTCCCGCGGTCGTGATTTCGGTTGAAGAAGGCCAATGCCACTTCGATGCCTGCAA
>JBBQHG010000004.1:0-37133 GCA_038323755.1 Sphingomonadales bacterium | reverse complement strand
AAGCAGACCGACTATCTCTCTGATAATCAGCTAAAATGATTAGCTAACCCTTGGTTGCGCCGCTGCCTGTCTGCACACCGGTGACCCAAGTTGGTCGTACCCATTGTGGTGCAAAGGGCACCGACCAGAGAGCCAAGCGATCAGCCGAGCCAGCCTGCACGCCGATCCGCGGTCGCTAACGCGTAAAGGCCAAACCGATCCGCGCATGCGTATCGGCGCGGTTATAATCGGTCAGTGCCTCGCCATAGCCGTGATAGCCTTCGGCAAAGGCGTAAAGACCGACATCGCCAAGGCCGAACCGTTTGATCGGATAGGAAATAAACAGCTCGCCAGCACCGAGCCGGGTGGCAGGATTGCCGCGGGCGAACAGCGCGAGCTTCAACCCGTCATCCTGGGCGATCGACACGCCCAGCCCGCCATAACCATAAAAACGCTCGATATCCGGCGTGGTGCCCTGTTGACCGACATAGATCCAACCCTGTGGTGAGATATCCAGCCGCCAGCGATTGCCCAACGAGAAGCGCTTGTTTGCGCGCAGGAATATCCGGTTGATGTCCACCGAATCAGTCAATCCGCCACCGTTGGAATCGTGGCGATAGCCAAGCGCCAGGCGGGTCGATTCGTCGACCGGCACATCGATAAACGCCTCAGGACTGTAATTCGTCGCGCGGATTGGCCCCGACGGCCGGTCGATCGCCCAGAGAATCGTCTGCGTATAGGCCAGTTTGACGTAGGAGGCAGGCCCGTGCGTTGCAAAGGGCTGAAAAGCGAAACTGAACTGCGCCTTGGCGCCCGCGTCCTGAAGGCCGACCACGGCATAGGTCGGCTCAAACGCACTGAACCGATCGAGAAAGCCCGACGCCGGGCCGCGCGCCGAGATGGCCGTGGATTCCCCCGGCATATCGGCCCGGGCCACAGCAACCCTGTCTGCCAGCGGACGGGCGACGGGCGCGAGACGATAGCTCAGCTTGGCAAAGCCGCCGGCGGCAATCGGCGCGGTATCCGCGGTCGACCGGATCAATTCGAGCGTCAGCGCGGTACCGTCTCGCGCGATCGTCTGGATGGTATCGGGCGCCTCTACCGGCGCGGCCTCCTTGCCCTCGTTGATCAGGAACACATCGACGCCGCTCAACGCCGCTGCCGGCGTGGCGGGCGGCTCGACAAGCGGGTGGAGCTGGGCGGCGGCAGGCGTGGCGATCGCCAGCAGCGGGGCGGCGGACAGGACGATTCTCATGGGGCCGCAATCTGTCACCCGATAATGACAGGCGCGAGTCATCTTTCGCGCTGGCAGCCACATCCCCCAGCGGCTAGGCCTGCGGGATGCGTGTAACCCCTGCCGATATCGCCCTTGCCGAGCGCCTTGCCGATGCCGCCGGCGCCGCCATCCGCCCCTATTTCCGAAACCCCCATGGGTTGGAAACCAAGGCCGATCACTCGCCCGTCACATTGGCTGATCGCGAGGCGGAAGCGGTTATGCGCCAGCTGATCGAAGCCGCCTTTCCCGACGATGCCATCATCGGCGAGGAATATGGCGTGCGCGAGGGGACGAGCGGCCGGGCCTGGGTGCTCGATCCCGTCGACGGTACCCGCGCCTTTGTGTCGGGACGCCCGATTTTCGGTACGCTGATTGGCCTGATGATCGATGGCTGGCCGATGCTGGGCATCATCGACCAGCCGATCCTGAAGGAGCGATGGCTGGGCGTTATCGGCAAGCCGACCCTGTTCAACGGGAGGCCTGCAACAACGCGGCGCTGCCCGGCACTGGCGGGGGCCGCGCTCGGCACGACTAGCCCGCATGCCTTTGACGAGCATGAGGCCGAGCATTTCCTGGCGCTGGCCCGCGCAGTCAGCGGCGGCAAGATGAAGCAGGGGCCGATCTATGGCGGCGACTGCTATAATTATGGCTGCCTTGCCTCTGGCCAGCTCGATATTGTGGTGGAAGCGGGCCTGAAGGTCCATGATTTCGCCGCGCTCGTGCCCGTGGTGGAGGGCGCAGGCGGGCGGATGTGCGACTGGAACGGCGACCCGCTGACCGCCGACAGCGCCGGCGATGTGATTGCCGCCGGCGACCCGGCGCGGATCGAGGAAATCGTCGAGGCACTTGCCTGCCACGGGCATTGAACGGCTAGAAAATCCCCAGGAATTTCTTGCGCTGGTCCTTGCGCTGACCCTTGGTGCGATTGCCATTTTCCGATTTTGCGGTGGTCCCGCGGCCGACATCGTCGCGCGGTATACCCCTGGTTGTGCGTTGCGCGGTGGCGGTTGCGCCCGCCAACACCGGGCCACAGGCGGCAGATTTGGCGTCGCCGAAATCAACAAAGGCAAGCACGGACGCAAGCGGTGATGCCACGATGCCCAGCGCCACCGCCGCGCCACCGCGCAACAGCAAATCGCTGCTGAGCACATTGACCCCCGGCTTGGCGAAATAGCCGTTGATGCCGACGGGGGATTGGCCGGAGATGAGGCTGAACTTCTTGCCATCAGCGCGAAATGCCACATCGATTGCTTCATTGCGGAAGCTGAAGCCGCCACGACCGACCATGACGCTCTTTGTCGTGTCGATCAGAATCGGGTCCGCCGCGGCGATGCCGTCGCGCACGGTAAAGCCGATCAGCCCACAATTGATCTGCACCGGCTCCTTCAATTTCCCCTGGAACAGCTTGTAGGCATAAGTGCCCAGATCGAGCTCCGCCAGCTGGACGTTGCGGGTCCAGAAACTGCCTTTGGGCATGATGATGGCGATGCGGCCCGACGAATGGGCCAGAGACTTGGCGACACTGTCTCCTGTGCCCTTCAGTTTAACCCGGCCCTTGAGCACGCCGGTCGTGCCCGATTCCTCCACGCCGAATCCAGCCAGCAGGCGTCCCATTGGGGTGGGAGACAGGCGGAGATCATAATCGGTCAGGACAGGTGACTGTCGGGCGTCGATGACGATATCCGAATCGAGGTGCCCGCGCGCCACATCCAACGACAGCGGCGAAAGGGTCAGCAGGCGGTTGTCGAGCTTGAGCGTCAACGCCACGTTCGAAACCGGCAGGCTTTCCGCCCGGATCGTGCGGACCGACCAATGCACATCGGCATCGTAATTCTTGAGCGATTCGGTCTGCAGTGACGCATCGGGCAGCAGCCGCGGGGTGCCGCCAACCTGGCGGACGGTGCCCGCACCGCCCTTTGCAGCGATCAGATCAGGATTATAGCCGATGAATGGCGCCACATCGATAATGTCGAGCGTGCGGGTTGCCAGCGTTGCCGTCAGCAGCATGCGCGGCTGGCGCATCTTGATTGTCAGCTTGCCGGCCAGATCGCTGTCACCGAAATGCCCGTGCAGCCCGGTGAAGCGCCATTCGTCACCTGTCTTGGTCATCGCCGAGCGCAGCCGATAGGTTCGCGTATCGGGCACCGCGATACCTGCCACACCGAACAGGTCGGCCATGTTGCGGCCGCGCACGTCGATATGCAGATCAGCGCCTTCGAGCTCGGTTGCGCCGGGGAGCGTGCCGGTAATCTCGGCCCGGGTCCGCGCAGCGCGAATCGCCAGCGCAAGCTGATTGCGGCCGCCCGCGATCGTCTGGTTGGGGGACAAGAGCGCGCCGTAGAGCGTGAAGGGCGTGCGCCGCGCGGTGCCGCCGCCCGAGAATCGGACCGCGTTCATCAGTTGCTTGCCCTCGGCGCGAATCGTCTCGATCGCGATATCGGCGGAGAGCTGCATCTTGGGGTCACGGTAACGGATCTTGGTGCCGTCGATGATCGCCTGGCGGATATCGGGGAGGTCGAGCGGTTGCGCGTCTTCCACAAAGGTCCAGCTGTTGCGCCGGTGCGCTGCATCCCATTGCAGATCGACCATGCCGCCATCGAGCGCGAGCCAGTTCACACGGCGCTGGCCGAACAGGAAGCTGAAGGTCGCGATGTTGGTGTCGATCGTTTTGGCCGCGAAAAAATTACCGGGGCCGGCCCAGCCGGGGTTGGAGACCGTCAACCCCTCGGCATAGAATTTTGCGTTCAAGGGGTTGAAATAGAATTGAAAATCACCGGCCACCTGAACCTTGCGATTGCTGTAGCTACTGGCGATGCGTTCAAACGGGTGCTTCAAAAAGCGACCCTTGGTGACGAACAGAATGGCCCAGGCAAGCACCAGCAGCCCCATTAGGGTGGTAAGGGCGGCAATGATTGCGGCGACCGGTGTGCCGATCTTCCATCGCTTGATTGCCCCCAAAGGCGACGACGCGGCGGTGCGCCAGGCGGGGAAATCATGATAACTCATCGCGCTTTAACCGCGCGCGCGGCCGAACGTTCCGCTGCGCGACATATTGGCCCGGTTGCAATGCCGGGGCGGTTCGTCTAAGCGCCTCGTCTTTCCGCGAGTAAGAGGAACTGCCCGGCCGGTATGGGCTGCCGTGGCCGTTCATAAATCGTCGCGCAAACAAGGAGACGAAAATGCCCAAACTCAAGACCAAGAGCGGCGTCAAGAAACGCTTCAAGCTCACGGCAACCGGTAAGCTCAAGCACGGCGTTGCCGGCAAGCGCCACCGGCTGATCAGCCATAACGGCAAGTATATCCGTCAGAATCGCGGCACCAAGGTCCTGTCCAAGGCCGACACCGCTACCGTTAAGGCGTGGGCGCCTTACGGTCTCGGTTAAGCAGGAGATTTAGGAAATGGCACGCGTCAAACGGGGTGTAACCACCCGCGCCAAGCATAAGCGGATTTTGGAATCAGCGAAGGGCTATTATGGCCGTCGCAAGAACACCATCCGCATCGCCCGTCAGGCCGTCGAAAAGGCCGGGCAATACGCCTATCGCGACCGCAAGGTGAAGAAGCGCTCGTTCCGCGCGCTCTGGATCCAGCGTATCAACGCAGCGGTTCGTGCCGAGGGCATGACCTATGGTACCTTCATGCACGGCCTGAAGCTGGCGGGTGTCGAACTCGACCGGAAGGTCCTGGCCGATATCGCCATGCACGAAGGCGCAGCGTTTAGCGGCATCATCGCTCAGGCGAAGGCGGCCCTGCCCCAGGCCGCCTGAGCGCGACCTGAGCAACACGCCAAAAGGGGCGCGGGTGGATTGCCACCCGCGCCCTTTTCGTTATCGGAACAGGCGAATGACGGACGGGAATGTGATGACCACCGAAATCGATCAGATGCAGACCGACATGCTTTCGGCGATCGATGCCGCCAGCGGGCTAGACGCGCTTGATGCGGTGCGCGTGCACGCGCTGGGCAAGACCGGGGCGATTACGACATTGCTCAAGTCGCTGGGCGGGATGACGCCCGAGGAACGCCAGCTTCAAGGCCCTGCAATCCATGGCCTGCGCGAGGCGATTACGGCCGCCATCGCGACCCGCAAGGCCGCACTCGAGCGGGCCGACCTTGATGCACGGCTTGCGCGTGAAACACTCGACATGACATTGCCCGCTGAACCGGCACTGGTCGGCAGCATCCATCCGGTTAGCCAGGTAATGGACGAGCTTGCCGAGATTTTCGCAGACATGGGCTTTGCGGTCGCGACGGGCCCGGAGATCGAGGACGACTGGCATAATTTCACCGCGCTCAACATTCCCGAGACGCATCCGGCGCGGGCGATGCACGACACCTTCTATCTTGCTGGCGAGCATGAACGGCCAATGGTGCTGCGCACGCACACCTCGCCCGTGCAAATCCGCACGATGATGAACCAGCAGCCGCCCATTCGCATCATCGCGCCGGGGCGAACCTATCGTTCCGACAGCGATGCGACGCACACGCCGATGTTCCATCAGGTCGAAGGGCTGGTGATCGACAAAGGGATCACGCTTGGCCATTTGAAGTGGACGCTCGAGACCTTCCTCAAGGCGTTTTTCGAGCGCGACGATGTCGTGCTGCGGCTGCGGCCGAGCTATTTCCCCTTCACCGAGCCCTCGGCTGAGGTCGATGTCGGCTTCACCGTCCAGAACGGCAAGCGCGTGATCGGCGGCAGTGACGGCTGGATGGAAGTGCTGGGCAGCGGCATGGTCCACCCCAAGGTCATCGCCGCGTGCGGGCTCGATCCTGACGCGTGGCAGGGCTTTGCCTTTGGCTGCGGGATCGACCGGCTGGCGATGCTCAAATATGGCATGGACGATCTGCGCCCGTTCTTCGACGGCGATCTGCGCTGGATGAAGCATTATGGCTTTTCCTGCCTCGACGTACCCACTTTGTCCGGCGGAGTCGGCGCATGAAGTTCACGCTGAGCTGGCTCAAGGAGCATCTCGAGACGACCGCGAGCCTCGACGAGATCGTCCTGGCACTGACCCGGATTGGTCTGGAGGTCGAGGGCGTCGAGAATCCGGGCGAGAAGCTGGCCGCGTTTCGCGTGGCCAAGGTGCTGAGTGCCGAACGCCATCCGCAGGCGGACAAGCTGCAGGTGCTGTCGGTCGATGCCGGTGACGGGCCAATACAGGTTGTCTGCGGTGCGCCCAATGCGCGGGCCGGGCTGATCGGCGTGTTCGGGGCGCCGGGGGCGATGGTGCCGTCGAACGGCATGGTGCTCAAGGTCGCCGAGATCAGGGGTGTCGTATCGAACGGCATGATGTGCTCGGCGCGCGAGCTGGAACTGGGCGATGACCATGATGGCATTATCGAGCTGCCCGCAGATGCCCCGATCGGCACCGTCTATCCCGATTATGCGGGGCTGACCGATCCGGTGATCGATGTATCAGTAACGCCAAACAAGCAGGATTGCATGGGCGTGCGCGGTATTGCGCGTGATCTGGCGGCGGCTGGCATGGGCACGCTGCGCCCGCTCGCCGATGTGTATCGCATGGCTGCGGTGACAGCGGCTGGCGAGGGCCCGGGACCTGACGTCCGTACCGACGATCTCGCCGGGTGCCCGGCTTTTTACGCGCAGGCGGTTGCTGGCGTGACCAATGGTCCATCGCCAGCCTGGATGCAGGCGAAGCTGAAGGCGATCGGGCAGAAGCCGATCTCGGTGCTGGTCGATATCACCAATTTCGTGATGTTCGATCTGGGGCGGCCCTTGCACGTCTATGATCAGGCGAAGTTGGTCGGCGGGCTGGTTGCGCGGAAAGCACGCAGCGGCGAGAGCGTGGTCGCGCTCAACGGCAAGACCTATGCGCTCGACGAGACGATGACCGTCATCGCCGATGACGAGAAGGTGCATGATATCGGCGGGATCATGGGCGGCGAGGAAACCGGCGTTGCCGAGACGACGACCGATGTGCTGATCGAATGCGCCTATTTCGACCCCGAAAGCATCGCGCGGACGGGCCAGAAACTGCTGCTGACCAGTGACGCGCGCACGCGGTTTGAGCGCGGGGTCGATCCGGCATTTCTCGACGAGGGCCTAGCGATCGCGACCTGGCTGGTGACCGAGCATTGCGGTGGCACGCCCAGCAGCGTGACGCGCGCGGGCTCGGCACCGCTGGGTGAACGCACGATCGCTTATGATCCTGCGCGCGCGCAGACGCTCGGTGGGTTGGCGATTGCGCCTGACCGGCAACGCGCAATCCTCGAAAACCTGGGCTTCAGCATGACCGATGACTGGCAGGTAACGCCGCCGAGCTGGCGCCGCGATGTCGATGGATCGGCCGATCTGGTCGAGGAAGTCATCCGTATCGAGGGCATCGACAAGGTGCCGTCGACGCCCCTGCCCCGCGTGCCGGGCGTAGCGACGCCCACCGCGACACCTGAACAAAAGCTGGAACGCCGCGTCCGCCGGGCCGCGGCTGTGCGGGGCCTGAATGAGGCGATTACCTGGAGCTTCCTGCCCGAAGCGCAGGCAAGCGTGTTCGGCGGTGGCGCGTGGACGCTCGCCAACCCGATCAGCGAGGATTTGAAGGTAATGCGGCCGTCATTGCTGCCCGGCCTGCTCGCAGCGACCGAGCGCAACCTGAAGCGCGGCGCGACGAGCGTGCGGCTGTTCGAGATCGGTCGGCGCTATCTGGCGGACGCCGAGCGAGCGACGCTGGGCGTCGTGCTGGCGGGCGACAAGCGCGCGCGCGGGTGGCAGGGCGGCAAGGCAATGAACTTCGACGCCTTCGATGCCAAGGCCGAGGCGCTCGCCTTGCTCGCCGAAGCCGGCGCGCCGGTCGACAACCTGCAGGTATTCGGGGAGGCAGGAGACGCCTGGCACCCCGGCCAGTCCGGCACGCTCCGACTGGGGCCGAAAACGGTACTCGCGGCGTTCGGCATGCTCCACCCGCTGACGCTTAAGGCATTCGATCTGGATAGCGTGGTAGCAGCGGTCGAGCTCTATCTGGATGCGATTCCGGCAAAGCGATCGAGCGGCTTCATGCGTCCGGCCTTTGCGCCGCCGACGTTGCAATCGGTGACGCGCGATTTCGCGTTCCTGGTGCCCGATACCCTTGCCGCCGATGCGCTCGTGCGTGCAGTGAAGGGCGCAGACAAGGCGGCGATCACCAGCGCGCGGCTGTTCGACGTCTTCACCGGCACGGGCGTCGAGCCCGGTCACAAGAGTCTGGCAATCGAAATCACGCTGCAGCCGGGCGAGAAGAGCTTCACCGACGAGGCGCTGAAGGCGGTGGCTGACAAGGTGGTCGCGGCAGCGGCAAAGCTGGGGGCGGTCCTGCGCGGTTGATTGGCAGCAAGGCGCGGGACGGCACTGCAGCGCCGGGCCGCTAAGCACCGGACGTGGTGAGCATAAGACTGGAGCGGCATGATGGACGATTCCCTGAAGGCGATGGCTGATGCGGCAGCGGCAGCCATTGCTTATCGACGCCACGTGGCGGATGCGCCGCATACGCCGGTGGCCGACTATGCCACGATCCGCGCGGCCTTTGCCGCACCGGTGCCAGAAACCGGCGACGATGCGCAGGCGATCCTCGCCGAGCTGATCGAGCGCGCCTCCCCCGGTATCCGGGCGCAAACCGGTCCACGCTTCTTTGGTTGGGTGATCGGCAACAGCCATCCGACGGGGGTCGCTGCCGACTGGCTCGCAAGCGCCTGGGGGCAGAATGCCGCCAACACCATTGCCTCGCCCGCCGCATCGGCAGTCGAGGAGATTGCGGCTGGCTGGCTGCTCGACCTGCTCGGCCTGCCTGCAGAGGCGTCGGTTGGCTTCGTCACCGGCGCGACGGTTGCCAATTTCGTCTGCCTTGCTGCGGCCCGTAGCGAGGTGCTGCGGCGGGTGGGCTGGGACGTCGAGGCAGATGGCCTGTTCGGTGCACCACCGATTACCGTGCTGATTGGCGCGGACGCGCATGCCACCGTCTATTCAGGGCTCAAATATCTGGGGCTGGGGGCAAAACGCGTCCGGCTGGTGGAGAGCGATTCACTCGGGCGGATCATCCCCGGTGCCTTCAGGCGCGCGCTCGACGAGACCAGTGGGCCGGTGATCGCCATCGCGCAGGCAGGACAGATCAACACCGGTGGCTGCGATCCCTTTGCCGAGATCGCGCCGATGGCGCGCGACGCGGGGGCGTGGCTGCATGTCGATGGCGCTTTCGGCTTATGGGCACAGGCAGCCCCCGAGCGCGCGCACCTGACCGCCGGAGTCGAGCTTGCCGATAGCTGGGCGACAGACGGGCATAAATGGCTGCAGACGCCCTATGACAGCGGCTTTGCGATCGTCCGCGATGCCGCCGCCCATGCCCGCGCCATGGCGATTTCGGCAAGCTATCTGCCACCGGCGGAGGGGTCGGATCGCGATCCGTCGACCTATGTGCCTGAATTGTCGCGCCGCGCGCGCGGCTTTGCGGCCTGGGCGATGATCCGCCAGCTCGGCCGCCAGGGCATTGGCGAGATGGTCGAGCAGCATTGCCGGATCGCCGCGCATATGGCGGCACGGCTTGATGCCGAAGACGGCATCAGCCTGGTTGCGCCGGTGACGCTCAACCAGTTCATGGTGCGCTTTGGCGAGGGGGCCGATGCCGACCGGCTGACGCTGGCGACGGTGCGGCAAGTGCAGGACGATGCCATCGCCTTTCTGGGCAGCACCGAATGGCGGGGGGCGCTGGCGATGCGCTGCTCGGTTACCTCGATCGCGACAACGATGGCTGAAGCCGATACAAGCGTCGATGCGATTATCGCCGCGTGGCGGTGCGTGCAGCAGCGGGAGACGGCATGCCTGACGACAGCCTGATCGAGATCGGTTCTGGCCAATTGCGGGCCGCGATCAACCCCTTTGGTGCCGAGCTTTCCTCCCTGCGCGATGCCGCGGGGCGCGAGCTGATGACCGATGCCGATCCCGCCTTCTGGACCGGTCGCGCGCCGATCCTGTTTCCCATTGTCGGTCGGTTGAACGACGATGTCCTGTGGCTGGACGGCGAGTCCTACCGCATGGAAAAGCACGGCTTTGCACGCCGATCGATGTTCGACCCGGTCGATGTGGCCGACAGCAGCGCGCTGTTCCGCATGACCGACACGGTCGAGACGCGCGAGCAATATCCGTTTCATTTCCTGCTCGAGATCGGCTTTGCGATCGAGGCCGCAACGCTGACGATGACGGCGCGGATCGGCAATGGCGGCGATGCGCCGATGCCCTTCAGCTTTGGCTGGCACCCGGCCTTCGCCTGGCCGCTGCCTTATGGCGCGGCACGGGCAGACCACCGGATCCTCTTTGAAGCTGACGAACCGGCCGCGCTGAAAGGGCTGACCCCCGAGGGGCTGATTGCGGCGGATCGCCCGACGCCTGTTGACGGGAACATGCTGCCGCTTGCCGATGCGCTGTTCGCCGATGATGCGCTGATCTGGAACCCCATCCAGTCGCAGCGGCTGCATTATGGCGCGCCCACCGGGCCGCAGCTCGACATCGGCTTCCCCGATACGCCGCAGCTGGGAATCTGGACCAAGCCCGGCGCGGGCTTTGTCTGCGTCGAGCCGTGGCACGGCATCGCCGATAGCCTCGGCTTCAGTGGCGATTTCCGCGACAAGCCCGGCATCCTGTCGCTTGCGCCGGGCGAGCAGTACCAATGCGTGATGTCGGTTGCACTGACCGACTCCTGATCTGCCCGCGCGCGACCCTCCCGCCCCGGGACAGCGAAATGCTTGCTATGGTTAACGGACGCGATATCCATTGCCACAAGGGGAACCGACATGGCCGATATCGACCCGGGGAATGCCTGTGCTGCCTTCACCGAGTCCGAACTTGTAGAGTTGCTGGTCATCGCCGGAATCCATGAGGATGCCGGCGGCGGACTGCTGGCGCTTGCCGCCAAGGCAGGCGAGCGCGCCGATCAGGTGATCGACTGGCTGCCTGATAATTTCGAGGACAAGCTGCAGGGCGTGGTCGATCTGGCGCTGCGCCAGGCCTACGCCATCGCCTTTACCAGCCATGGCGGGCGGCGCCGCAAGGGCGCCAAACCGATCCGCAACCGAGAGGGGTTTCACCGTTTCGCTACCGGCCTGGCGGGTGCGGTGGGCGGCGCGGGCGGAATTGCAACCACGCTTGCCGATCTGGCCGTCACCACCACACTCATCCTGCGATCGGTGCAAGAAATTGCCGCGAGCTATGGCGAGGATCTCGACGCGCCCGACGTGCGGGCGCAGTGCATCGCGGTGTTCGGGATGGGCGGACCACTGGCAGACGATGATAGCCTGGATACCGGCTTATGGGCGGGCCGGATCGCGCTCAGCAACCAATCGGTATCGGCGACGATTCGCGCGGTCGTCCCGCAATTCGGCAAAACGCTGAGTGAAGGCCTCCTCGCGCGAGCCGCACCCTTGGTGGGGGCAGCAGCAGGCGCGGCGATCAACAGCGCCTTCACCCGCTATTACCAGAAGATGGCGCATGTAAATTTTCGCCTGCGCCGGCTCGCGCGTGGCCATTCGCCCGATGAAGTGCTGGCCTGCTTCTCCCGCATCGTGGCGCTGGAGCGCGATCGCCGCAAGCACAAGGACAAGAAGAAGCGATAGCGATAGCCACCGCATCGCCCCCTGCACTCGACTTGGGCGTGCGGCCAGCGTAGGCCGCGCGCGATGAGCCACACCAACGACCGCCGCACCTTTGCGATCATTTCCCACCCCGATGCCGGCAAGACCACGCTGACGGAAAAGCTGCTTTATTTCGGCGGCGCGATCCATCTTGCGGGTGAGGTGAAAGCGCGTGGGGCAAATCGCCGGGCGCGCTCCGACTGGATGAAGATCGAGCAACAGCGCGGCATCTCGGTCACCTCATCGGTGATGACCTTCGAGAAGGACGGGATCACGTTCAACCTGCTCGACACGCCGGGGCACGAGGATTTTTCCGAAGATACCTATCGCACGCTAACTGCGGTCGACTCGGCGGTGATGGTGATCGACGCGGCGCGCGGCATCGAGGCGCAGACGCGCAAATTGTTCGAGGTGTGCCGGCTGCGGTCAGTCCCGATCATCACCTTCGTCAACAAGGTCGATCGCGAGGGACGCGATTCGTTCGATCTGCTCGACGAGATTGCCGAGATGCTGGCACTCGACGTGACGCCGATGAGCTGGCCGGTCGGCATGGGCGGCGAGTTTGAGGGGATTTACGATCTCCACACCAATCGCCTGATGCAGCCCGAAGGGGGCAGCCGCGAATATCTGGGCAAGGCAGCGAGCTTCACTGGGCTCGACGATCCGGCGCTTGCGGCGGTGCTGTCGCCAACGGGGCTCGCCAAGTTGCGCGACGAGGCCGAGCTGGCATTGGGTGGCTATGGCGCGTTCGATCCGGTTGCGTATCGAAGCGGCGACCAGACGCCCGTATATTTCGGATCGGCACTCAAGGACTTCGGCATCGGCGAGCTGATCGACGCGCTTGCGCGCCACGCGCCGGGCCCGCGCCCGCAGCCGGCCGAACCCGCGCCTGTTTCCCCCGACCGCGCCGATGTGACGGGCTTCGTCTTCAAGGTGCAGGCCAACATGGACCCGCAGCACCGCGACCGCATCGCCTTCATGCGGTTGTGCTCGGGTACCTTCAAGCGTGGCATGAAGCTGACGCCGACGGGGCACGGCAAGCCGATCGCGATCCATTCGCCGATCCTGTTCTTTGCGCAGAACCGTGAGCTGGCAGACGAGGCGTTTCCGGGCGACATTATCGGCATTCCCAACCACGGCACGCTGCGGGTGGGCGATACCTTGTCCGAGCGCGCCGATGTGCGCTTTACCGGCCTGCCCAATTTTGCGCCTGAAATCCTGCGCCGCGTGGCGCTGAAGGACCCGACCAAGACCAAGCAGCTCCGCAAAGCACTCGACGACATGGCCGAAGAGGGCGTGACGCAGGTCTTCTATCCCGAGATCGGCTCGAACTGGATCATCGGCGTGGTCGGGCAGTTGCAGCTTGAAGTGCTGCTGAGCCGGCTTGAAGCGGAGTATAAGGTCGATGCCCGGCTCGAAATGGCGCCCTTTGAAACCGCGCGCTGGATTTCAGCCGACGACCCCGCCGACCTGAAAGCCTTTGTCGATCTCAACCGCGGTGCGATGGCCAAGGACCGCGATGGCAACCCTGTCTTCATGGCCAAGAGCAACTGGGAAGTCGGCTATATCGTGGACCGCTATCCCAAGGTGAAATTCGCCGCGACGCGCGAGCGGTAGCGCGGCGCGGGTTTCCCCGCGCCGTGCCAGGCCGTGCCGTCCCGTCAGAACTTTACCTGCGCCGTGACCGTGATCTGGCGCGGGTTACCATAATAGGCCGTCAGCACGCCGTCTGCACCGAGCGTCGAGATGTAGTTGCCCGTGCCCGTCCGGTTGAACACCCCGGTATCGGGGTTCTGGCTCAGGAAATTGTAACCAGCGACGATGTAGCGCTTGTCGAGCAGGTTGCGGCCATGCAGCCCGATCGAGAACATTTTGTTGATGGTCCACACGGCATTGGCATCAAACAGCGCAAAGCCGGGCTGATCGAGCATCGGCGTCGGGATTTCGAACTGCTGCGAGTCGCCGCGATACGACACCGTGCCGCTGATGTTCAGGCTGCCGTCGCTGATCGGCACATCATAGCCAAGCGTGGCGCTGGCGGTCCAATCGGGCGTATTCTGGACCGACCGCCGGTTGGCGACCTGCATCCCGCGCGAATCGATATAGGATTTATACTTCGCGTCGAGATAGCCGACCGTCCAGGCGAAGTTCAGCCGATCGCCGCCGGTTGCAAAGCTCTTGGCGAGCACGGCATTACCTTCAAACTCGACACCCCGGATCTGGGCCTTGCCGGCATTGGTGGTGATACCGGCAAAGCTCTGGATCCCGCCGACGATGATGCCGACCGAGCCCGGGATCTGAACGTTGCGATAATCCGAATGGAACGCCGACAACGCAATGTTCAGCCGGTGATCGAACAATGTCGACTTATAGCCGATTTCATAGGTACGGACGTCTTCGGGGTCGAATGACAGGAAGTTGAAGATGTCCTGCTGGTCACCACCCACGCCGTTGATTCCGTTGCCGTTGAGATCGGGCGCTGCCGTGCCCACGCCGCGCGGATCGAAACCGCCGCCCTTGAAGCCTTCGGCATAGCTTGCATAAAATGTGTTGTTGGCATTGGGCTTGAAGCTTGCGGACACACGCGGGGTGAACTGGCCAAAGGCCGCGCGACCGCGGAAATCGGTCTGCCGCACGATCGGCGCTGTGGTGCCACCAAAGAAGGGCGACGCGCCGAGATAGACGTTGCGCTGGATCTGCGACCGGCGATTGTCCCAGGTGTAGCGACCGCCCGCCGACAGACTGAACATGTCGTTGAAATCATAGGTGAAATCACCAAAGATCGCGACAGTGTCGGTGCGCACATCGCCAAAAGTGAGCGCCGTGACGGTATTGGGCAGCCGAACGTCAAACGTGGTGCGCGATTTGGCGTCGAGGAAATATGCGCCGACCAGGCCATTGAACCCGCCGCTTTCGACCAGGAATTGGACTTCCTGGCTCAGCTGCGTGTTGTTGTAAAAGGCAGGTACATCGACATCGACCGCCGGCAGCGCATCGAAATCGATCGGCGTTGCGCTGTCATCCTTGCGATAGGCGGTGATGCTGCGGAAAGTGAGCCAGTCGGCGGGGTGAAATTCGCCAAAGGCCGAAATTCCCCACGCAACGACATCCTGTTTCGGGCTGTTGAGGCCGCCCCGGGTATCAAAGACATTAGGCAGCACTGGCGTGCGTGAAACAATGCCCGGAATCAGCCGGTGGCCACCCCGTGCATTGGTCGAATCATGGGTATAATCGCCGGTGATGCGGATGAACGCATCGCTGCTCGGCTCGATTTCCAGCGTACCGCGACCAGCCCAGATGTCCTTGTTGTAGTTCTGCTCACCCGTCGTCAGGTTGGTGCCGAAGCCGTCGCGGCTCAACCGGGCAACCGCTCCGCCAATCTTTACCTTGCCGTCAAACACCGGCACGCTGCCGCTGATGACGCCATCGGCCTGATTATAGCTGCCATATGCGCCCCGAAGCGTGGCGGTGGGTACATCGGCCAGCCGCTTGGTGACATATTTGATCGCGCCACCAATCGTGTTGCGACCATAGAGCGTGCCTTGCGGCCCGCGCAGCACCTCGATCCGCTCGACATCATAAATGTCCAGAACCGCCGCCTGTGGGCGGTTGAGATAAACATCGTCGAGATAGATGCCGACACCCGGCTCGAACCCTGCGACCGGATCCTGCTGGCCCACGCCGCGAATGAACGCCGTCAGCGTCGAGCTGGTACCGCGCGACACCTCAAGCGTAACGTTAGGAGTCGAGTTGCCGATGTCGGTGATGTCGGCGGCGCCGGATTGATCCAGCTGCGCAGCGGAAAACGTCGTCAGCGCGATCGGCACATTGATCTGGCTTTCCTCCCGCCGGCGCGCCGTGACGAGAATTTCGCCATCGTCTTCCGCTGGACGATCAGCCTGGGTGGCGACCGGTGCGGATTGGGCAAAGGCGGGCATTGCGGACAGCGCGCAACAGGCGGCGCCGATTTGAAGCAGCGCGCGGGCAGATAAAAGACGGCGTGACATGATGATGTGCTCCCCTCCAAAGTGGCGCGCCCCTCTTGTGGGTTGAACGCCGTTGGATGACGCTATACTGAAACCTGAACCAGGTTTCAACTTGGGAGCGAGTAGGGGAGGAAAATGGCAAGCGAGCGTGCCGAATCGGCAACACACTCCGCTGCGAGCGCGGGTAAGGCTCCGCGAACTGATCGCGGGAGACGGACGCTGCGGGCCATTCTGGATGCCGCGGCGATTGAATTTGGCGAGCGCGGGTTCCACGAAACATCGATCAGCGGCATCACCCGCCGCGCCGGCGTCGCGCTTGGCAGCTTCTACACCTATTTCGACAGCAAGGACGCCGTGTTCCGCGCGCTGGTCAGCGACATGTCAGATCAGGTGCGCGATCATGTGACACCCCGCATACGCGCCGCGCCTGACCAGATTGCGGCAGAACGCGCCGGCCTGCTGGGCTTCATCGAATTCGTTCGCGGCCATAAAGAGATTTACCGGATCATCGATGAGTCCGAATTTGTCGACCCCGCCAGCTTTCGCGCGCATTATGCCACCACGGCTGACCGCATCACCCAACGGCTAAGGGCAGCCGCCGAGCGTGGCGAAGTGCAAAGCGACATCTCTGAAATTCATGCCTGGGCCATTATGGGCATGAACGTTTTTCTGGGCCTGCGCTTTGGCGTTTGGGAGGAAGACCTGTCGCCCGACGCGGTTGCCGATACCGTGGCCCAGTTGCTGACGCGCGGTATCGCGCCTGCGTAGCGGGCGCGTTGCCGTCGATAGCGTGATGCAACCGGTGGTCAGCCGACGGTGTCGAGTTCCAGCGCCTTGGCCAGGGCATCGCGAACATCGCGAACAGCGGAAAGATCGCCCGAATGACGCGGCGCCTTTCGCTCGGCAGACAGCAATGCCTGGACGCCGCGGATCGTGTACCCCTCATGATTGAGCAGCACGTTGATCCGGCGCACGAGCGCCACATCCTCAGGCCGATAATATCGGCGCTTGCCCGCCCGCTGCAGCGGCCGCAGCTGCGGAAAGCGTGTTTCCCAATAGCGAAGAATATGCCGGGGAAGACCGATCTCCTGCGAAAGCTCGCCGATCGTCCGATAGGCCCCGGCCGCCTTTTCGAGCGGCACCGGCATGGGGTGTTCAGCCCGCGCCGACGATGCGTTCCCGCATCATCTGGCTGGCGCGAAAGGTCAGCACGCGACGTGGAGCAATCGGCACTTCAACACCCGTCTTGGGATTGCGACCGATACGCTCACCCTTGTTGCGGAGAACAAAAGTGCCAAAACCCGAAATCTTGACGTTTTCGCCGTTCGCCAGCGATTCGCACATATGATGCAAAATCTGCTCGACAAGCTTGGCGGAATCCATCCGCGACAAGCCCACTTCCCGGTGCAATGCGTCCGCCAAATCTGCTCGTGTCAACGTCCCTGCCACTGCCATGCGCCCCTCCCCGTTTGCCTAGCTAACCTCATGCTTAACAAGCATTGAACCATATCGGAAGTAATTTGTAACATGCCTGTTACACTCAGTAACGGACGAGCGCTGCCCCCCAAGTGAACCCGCCGCCCATTGCTTCCAGAACCAACAGGTCGCCGCGCTGCACGCGACCGTCGCGCACGGCGACGTCGAGCGCGAGTGGCACCGAAGCGGCCGATGTGTTGGCATGCTGATCAACCGTCATGATCACCTTCTCCGGTGGCAGGCTCAGCTTGCGCGCGGTTGCATCAAGAATGCGCGCATTCGCCTGATGCGGCACGACCCAGTCGACGTCGCTCGCACTAAAGCCTTCTGAAGATAACACTTCTTCCATCACCGTCGCAAGGTTGACGACAGCGTGACGAAATACCTCGCGTCCCTTCATCCGGACCTTGCCAACAGTGCCTGTGGTCGATGGTCCACCGTCTACATATAGAAGCTGGTTATGGCGGCCGTCGGCGTGGAGGCGACAGGTCAGCACGCCGCGATCGCCGCCTGCCTCACCCTCCAGCACGATTGCCCCGGCACCGTCGCCGAACAGCACACAAGTCGTACGATCTTCCCAGTCGAGGATACGACTGAAGGTTTCAGCGCCAATGACCAAGGCGCGGCGAGCGGCACCGCTGCGAATCATGCTGTCCGCTACCTGCAGGGCATACAGGAAACCTGAGCAGACCGCCGCGACATCAAAGGCGACGCAATCGTCTATGCCGAGCATCGCCTGCACCTTGGTAGCCGATGACGGAAAGGTCTGGTCCGGCGTCGCGGTTGCGAGGACGATCAGGTCGATGTCGCTCGCACTGCGGCCAGCGGCGGTCAGCGCTGCGCGACAGGCATCGGCCGCCAGCGTCGCCGTCGTCTCGCCCTCACCGGCAATATAGCGAAAGCGAATGCCGGTGCGCTCGACGATCCATTCGTCGGTCGTATCCACGGTTTCGGCCAGTTCCGCATTGGACACGCGCCGTGCCGGCAGTGCTGAACCCGTACCCGTGATGACCGATCGGATCATGCGTCCTGCGCCGCGATGCTGGGTGCGGCGGCTGGCTGCGCTTCAACATTGCGCAGGTCTTCGCTGATTCGCCGGGTGAGGTCGTCGCGCATCATCTTGGCAGCGACTTCAATCGCGTGCGCAACGCCGATCTCGTTGGCGCTGCCATGGCTTTTCACGACAAGCCCGTTGAGCCCCAGAAAAACGCCGCCATTATGATTGTTGGGATCAAGATGATCGCGCAGCAATTTGGTCGCGGGGCGGGAGATGAGGAAGCCGAGCTTCGAGCGCACCGAGCTGCGGAACGCGCGCTTCAGCAAATCACCCACGAACTTGGCGGTGCCCTCGGCGGTTTTCAACGCGATATTACCGGTGAACCCGTCGCAAACGATGACGTCCAGATCCCCCTGCGACAGGCGGTTGCCCTCGACGAAACCGGCGAACACCATTCGCAAATCCGGCGTCGCCTTCAGCATCGCCGCAGCCTCACGGATGCTGTCGGTGCCCTTCATATCTTCGGTGCCGATGTTGAGCAGCGCGACGCGTGGTGCCTCGAGCTCAAAGGTGGTGCGGGCATAAGCAGCACCCATGATGGCGAACTGCACCAAGTTGCGGGCGTCACATTCGGTATTGGCGCCAAGATCGAGCATAACCGCGTCGTTCTTGCCCAGCGTGGGCATCAGCGCGGCAAGCGCCGGGCGATCGATTCCCGGCAGCGTGCGGAGCGCGACCTTGGCCATCGCCATCAGCGCGCCGGTATTGCCCGACGACACAGCCACGCCAGCGCGGCCCTGTTTGACCAGATCGATCGCGATGCCCATCGAGGTCGTCTTCGCGCGGCGCAACGCCTGGCTCGGCTTTTCGCCGGCCGTGACGATTTCGGGCGCATGGACGATTTCGGCATGCTGCGAAAGGTTAGGATGAGCCTTCAACCCCTCGCGAATCGACGCTTCATCACCGACGAGCAGGAATTCCAGATTCTCGAACCGGTGCCGCGCACGCGCCACACCCGCGAGCATAACGGCTAGCCCCTCATCACCACCCATTGCATCGATGGCGATATGGGAGCTGCTCGGCACGTGCTGAATCCCCCCGGTCGGCGCTTGAATCAGCCTTCGACCGACACGACTTCACGGCCGTTATAATGGCCGCAAGACGGGCACAGATTGTGCGGGCGCTTCAGTTCGCCGCAATTGGGGCATTCCTGATAGGCCTCTACCGCGATCGAATCGTGGCTGCGGCGCATGCCGCGCTTGGAGGGCGAAGTCTTTCTTTTGGGGACGGCCATTTCGGCACCTTAGCTGTGAATATCGTGAACGGGGCAATAAGCCAGGCCGTTGAAAGACACAACCGACAGCCCTTGAGCCGCGGAAGCCACCAGCGGCCAGACGCATCGCGAAGGGTGGCGCTATAGCGATTTCGGCCCGGCTTGCAAGCATCGCGGCATTGCTACTGCATGATCGGACTGCCAAGGGCCAATCAGGGACCAATTATTTGCGGGGAAATCCGATGTCGTCAGCGCTGCCCATTACGCTTGTTGCCGCCGGTGGCGCAGCAATCATCAACACCTGGCTGGCCTTGCGGGTCGGCAATGTACGCCGCGCGTCCAAGGTCAGCATTGGCGATGGCGGCGATATGAGCCTGATCGCGCGGATGCGGGCGCAGGCCAATTTCATCGAATATACCCCCATCGTCCTGATCCTGATCGGCGCGATCGAACTGAGCCAGGGAAGCTCGATATGGCTGTGGGTGGTGATGGCGCTCTATCTGCTCGGCCGAGTCGGTCACGCGCTGGGGATGGATGGGCTGGCGGCGGGCCGAATGGTGGGCACGCTGATTTCGCTGCTGACGATGCTTGGCCTGGGCATCTATGCCGTGTCGATCCCCTTTATATCACCCAGCCCTTCGCTGACGACCGCACCGGTGATGGTGCAGCCGCCAACCGGCTGACCGCTCACCCCGCCATCGCCGCATCGCTGACAAAGGGATTGTGGCGGCGTTCATGCGCGAAGTTGCTCATTGGGCCGTGGCCGGGGACGAAGGCGGTGTCGCCGCCCAAGGGCCACAGCTTGGTGGTGATGGCGTCGAGCAGATCCTGATGGTTGCCCATCGGGAAATCGGTGCGGCCGATCGAGCCCTGGAACAGCACATCGCCGACCAGCGCGAGCTTTGATTCGGGGTGGTGGAACACGACATGGCCCGGCGTATGGCCGGGGCAATGATAGACGTCGAACACCAGATTACCGACGGTTACCTGATCGCCATCGACGAGCCAGCGATCGGGTTCGAAGACACGTCCGTTTACACCATAAGCACGGCCATCCTCGTCCAGCCGGGCGATCCAGAAGCGGTCGGCCTCGTGCGGACCTTCAATTCCAACACCCAGCTCCTTGGCAAGGGTGCCCGCCTCGCCGCAATGATCGATATGACCGTGGGTGAGGATGATTTTCTCCACCGTCACGCCGTGATGCGCCGCCGCTGCCTTCAGCTTGGGGAGATCGCCGCCGGGATCGACAAAAGCGCCGCGCATGGTTTTGGTGCACCACAGCAAGGTGCAATTCTGCTGGAGCGGCGTAACGGGCACGATGGCCGCGCGCATTGGAGGAGTCGGGGTTTCGGTCATGCGTCAGGCAGATACGGTGGCACGGCGCGGCAAACAAGCTTGCCCCGCTCGGGCGCAGGATGCATTTGAGCCCCCAAGCAATGGCCGATTTCACCCCACCCTTTGTTTTGCTCGACGATGCCCGCGAAGGCGGCGCGCCCGCGCGGCTGTACCAGCAGCCGGTCGAGGTGATTGCGGTGCACGATCTGGCGGGCGTGCTGCCCGCGCTTCAGGCGATCCGCGCCGCGAGCAGGCGCGGGCTGCACGCGGCGGGCTATATCGCCTATGAGGCGGGCGCGGCGTTCGAGCCGGTGCTGGGCGCGCCGATCGGGCCGATCGGGCCCCTGTTATGGTTCGGGCTGTTCGAGACCTACACCGAGATCGCGCCCGATGCGCTGAACGCGATGCTGCCCGATCCGGCCGGCGCATGGATCGGCACGCCCGAGCCGATGATCGACCGCGCCACCTATGATGCGCGGCTGGCCGAGGTGCTGGCGCTGATCGACGCGGGCGACCTGTATCAGGCCAATCTGACCTTTGCGTCGACGGTGCGGATCGAGGGGCATCCGCTTGCCGCCTATGCGCAGCTGCGCGCCCGCTCGCAGGCGGGGTATGGCGCGGTGATCGATACCGGCAACGAGCAGCTGCTGTCGCTGTCGCCCGAACTGTTCTTCGCGCTGGATGGCGGCACGCTGACCTGCCGCCCGATGAAGGGCACCGCGCGACGCGGCGACACGCCCGAGGCCGATCGCGCTGCCATCGCCGCACTGTCGGACGACCCGAAGCAGCGCGCCGAAAATCTGATGATCGTTGACCTGACGCGCAACGACCTGTCGCGCATCGCGGTGCCCGGCAGCGTGGCGGTGAGCGGGCTGTTCGCGGTCGAAACCTATCCGACCGTGCACCAGATGGTGACGACGGTGACCGCCGATCTGACCGCGGGCAAGGACGCAGTCGACGTGCTGGCGGCGCTGTTCCCCTGTGGCTCCATCACCGGTGCGCCGAAGATCCGCGCGATGCAGGCGCTGGCCGCGATCGAGGGACGCGCCAGAGGGGTCTATACCGGCGCGATCGGGCGGATCGATGCGGTGACGCCGGCGCGCGCCAGTGGCAGTGGCGGGGCGATGTTCAATGTCGCGATCCGCACGCTGCGGATCGGGCGCGGCGACGACCATGCCCTGTTCGGCAGCGGCGGCGGGATCGTCGCCGATTCGCAAGCGCCCGCCGAATGGGACGAAGCGCGCGCCAAGGCGGCGTTCCTCACCCAGGGGCAGCGCCGGTTCGACCTGATTGAGACGATGGCGTTCCACCCCGAAAGCGGCATCGCCCTGCTCGAACGCCACCTTGCGCGGATGAAGGCAAGCGCCGACCGCTTCGGCTTCGCGTTCGACCGCCACGCCGCGCGCAATGAATTGCAGGCCGCAACCTTTCGCCTCGGCGCGCCGAGCCGGGTGCGGCTGTTGCTGGCACCGGGCGGATCAATCGCGGTCGAATCGGCGCCGATGCCGGTGACACCGACCGGCCCGGTCGAGGTGGCGGTGGTGCCGCTGCCAGTCGACGCGGCAGATTTCCGCCTGCGCCACAAGACGAGCGACCGGGGCTTTTATGACGAGGCGCGGGTGGCGAGCGGGTGCTTCGAGGTTCTGTTCACGACGCCGGATGGCTTGCTGACCGAGGGCAGCTTCACCTCACTGTTCGTGCCGCGCGGCGACGGGCTGGTAACGCCGCCGCTCGCGCTGGGGCTGCTGCCCGGCGTGCTGCGCGGCGCGCTGATCGATGCAGGCAAGGCGGTTGAAGGCGAGCTGCGGGTGGGTGATCTGGCGGGCGGATTTTTTGTAGGCAATGCGCTGCGCGGGTTGGTGGCGGCAAGGGTGGTGGGGGGTTAGGGTTGGGTTGGTCGGTGTTAGTGGAAAACGGCCTGACAGCTTTCAAGCATAGGGATAGCTTGAGCTGCCGTGCGTCGGGCATTCAATAGGCAAATAGCCGTTGCTATTTGAGCTTCTCATCGCGTCTCTGTTTTTTGAGGCCATCGTATCGGACTCGGCATTCAATTTCCGCCCCAAAGTCATTGCGCCAGCGCATTGAATGTGCTGAATCTAGCGGTGATGGGGCAATCATCCAAACCAGTAACTGATCCAGTGCTTGGCGCTGATCAGGCTCTCGCCCAAGTACCGGAGGAATTGCCCTTGGATATCCACAAGCCCAAGCCGGTTCATAATCTGCGCGAGTTTTTTGGCGAGATCATCATTATTGTGATCGGCATTCTTATCGCGCTTGGGCTGGAACAGGTTGTGGAGTCGGCCCACTGGCGAGAGCGAGTGCAAGAAACCCAAAAACAGATCAAGTCGGAGGTCTCATCGGACGTCGAGGCTGCCGCCTTGTGGCTTTCAGCTGCGCCTTGCCTCGATCAGCAGGTCGCAAAGATTGAGCAGGGCTTATGGTTGGCCCGGCAATCCGGTCGATACGAGGGATCGGATCGTTTTGCACCGCCGCTGGTCAGGTTTCAGTCAGAGGCATGGCTGAACGCTCGCTCGCTGCAGGTGTTTGACCGGCTTTCAACTGAAGAGGCTCGAAACCTGGCGAGCTTTTACTTCTTCCCCACCGAAATGGCCACGAGCGTGGTCACGCTGCATTCGCAGGCGGGCGACCTCGAAGTCCTCTCTCGCCCGCTGGACCGTGTGACGCCCGCCGAAGTCGACGAGCTCCTGGCAAAGCTGGGTCGCTCCAAGGAGCTGCTTACGCGCATGAACTATGCCTCCATGCTCATAATCAGGCTTGGGCGCGACCTGCATGCGACCGCCCCTCCAGCACATACCCGGCAGAACCTCGCCCGCGACATGCATCAACCGGAAGGCTGCCTCTCGAACCCGTCGCGAGTGTGGGAGCTGATGAAGGTGCCCCCTAGTAAGGGCGACCCTTGGGCCGCGCTTGGCCTGCACTATCGGCATTATTGAGCAGCCGCCCTCCCAAAGGACGATCTCACCCGCAAGCAACGTTGCCTTAATTCGTCACCCATTTGTCGTCCCCGCCGAGCAATCGTCGCTTTGCCGATGCCGGGTTTATCGCGGATCAGTCATCGATTAAAGTCGGCTTTCAGGCTGCCCGCCGATTGTCGTGAATGGCAACAACTGGGCGTTATTGGCCATTCACCTCTATCCCTAATTGTGCTCCCGCGAAGGCGGGAGCCAGGCTGGGTCCCCGCCTTCGCGGGGACACAAGTGGGGCGAAAGCGGTCATTCTCCCCTTCTCCCATCGGGAGAAGGATACCGCAGCTTGACAGCTTGCTGTCTAGCGGAGGTTGGGTGAGGGGTTCTGCGCTATCGAGAGGGTGATCCCCTCACCCAGCTTCGACTAGGGCCGCGCTAAAGGAGCGCGACCCAAGTCTATGCAACCCTCTCCCGACGGGAGAGGGGACAAAGGAAGGACGGCGGGGCTTGCCGCTTTGCCTGGCGCATTGTCGGCGCACTTCCTCAGAAGAAGAAGCGGGGCCCCGGGTCGAGCCCGGGGTGACGGGTGTGGTTGGGGTGATTATTGCGCGGTTCTAGTTCAGGTTGGGCGTGACTGGCGCGGCGTAGCGCTTATCGCGCCGCTCGCGCTACCCGCCACCGCCCGCGCCCTTGGCGCGGCAGCGATCCGAGCAGAACTTCACATTCTCCCAGTCGCGCGCCCATTTCTTGCGCCAGGCGAAGGGGCGGGCGCAGGCGGCGCAGTCCTTGGTGGGGAGGGTGAGTTTCTTGTGGGCCATCGCCGGCTGCTATGCCGCATCCGGGCGCGGTGTGCGAGCGGGCGCCCACCAGACGGACAATCGGGCAGGCTTGCGGTTCGGCTGGCCAATATGGGGCACTGGATTGGTCCCCGCCCCGCCTTTCGGTTGCACTGCAGCAAGGCGCGCGCCTATAGTCATGCTCGCCTTCCACCAGACGGGTATTTGCCATGCACCCCTCCGCCGCGCTCGACCGGATCAGCCCTTCGCCCACGCTGGCGATTACCGCGCGCGTCTTTGAGCTGAAGAAGCAGGGCGTGGATGTCATTGGTCTGGGCGCGGGCGAGCCCGATTTCGATACGCCCGATTTCGTCAAGGAAGCCGCGATCCAGGCGATCCGCGACGGCAAGACCAAATACACCGTGGTCGACGGCACCGCCGAGCTGAAGGACGCGATCGTCGCCAAGTTCAAGCGCGACAATGGCCTCGACTACGCCACCAACCAGGTGACGGTGAATGTCGGCGGCAAGCACACCTTGTTCAACGCGATTGTGGCGACGGTCGATGCGGGTGACGAGGTGATCATCCCCGCGCCCTATTGGGTGAGCTATCCCGATGTCGTGCTGTTTGCAAATGGCGTGCCGGTGATCGTCGCGGCAGGCGCCGCGCAGGGCTACAAGATCACGCCCGCGCAGCTCGAGGCGGCAATTACGCCCAGGACCAAATGGCTCATCCTCAATTCGCCCTCCAACCCGACGGGCGCGGCGTATAGCGCGGCCGAGCTGCGCGCGCTGGGCGATGTGCTGGTGCGGCACCCGCAAGTGTGGGTGTTTGCCGACGATATGTACGAGCATATCCTGTATGACGGCTTTGAATTCGCGACGATGGCGCAGGTCTGCCCCGAGCTCTATGACCGGACGCTGACAGTGAATGGCTGTTCCAAGGCCTATGCGATGACGGGGTGGCGGATCGGCTATGCGGGCGGGCCGGCGTGGCTGATCAAGGCGATGGGCAAGCTGCAGTCGCAATCGACCTCAAACCCCTGTTCGATCGCGCAGGCAGCTGCCGTCGCCGCGCTGAACGGCGACCAGAGCTTCCTCAAGGACCGGGCGATCGCGTTTCAGGCGCGGCGTGATCTGGTGGTGGGCATGCTCAACCAGACCAACGGCATCACCTGCCCGCGGCCCGAGGGGGCGTTTTATGTGTACCCCGAATTTTCGGCGCTGATCGGCAAGCGCACCCCAAAGGGTGTCGTGATCGATACCGATGAGACAATGGTCGCCTATCTGCTCGACGAAGCACGCGTGGCGGCGGTGCAGGGCGCGGCCTTTGGCCTCTCGCCTGCCATGCGGATCAGCTATGCGACGTCGGAAGATTTGCTGCGCGAGGCCTGCGAACGCATCCAGACGGCGTGCGCCAACGTAACCTGAACACAGTCTCCAGCGAATGTTCATCCGAGCTCGGGTATATCGCCGTGAAGATATTCTTGCGTTGTTCGGATGGGTGTCCGCACCGATCTGACTGACTTCAACGCCGCGCGCTGACCGCGCCGTGGCAACAGACAGGATCAGGTACATGACGAAGTTTTTGAAATCATCGCTGTTGTGGCAGGTCGTTAGCGGGTTTGCGCTTGGCACGATCGGTATCGTCGCGTTTCAGCCGGCGGATGCCACGCGCACATTGGCGGGCCATGTCGCAGCGGTGGCGCCGTTCATCGGATAAGCGGCGCAAAAGGCGATTTTTTTCGGCGGGCAATGTAACCGCTGCTGCTTTCTGGCCGAATGTGGGGTGTGACAACCAAGAGGAATAGCATGACCCGAATGATCGTTGCCGCCGCCGGTGTTGCCGGCCTTGCCCTCGTTGCCTTTACCGGTGGCGCCGCCAATGCGGAGCGGGCCGTGACCATTCCCGCCGCCTTGAAGGATGTACCCAAAACCAAGGGCCTGCAGACCGCGATCTTCGCCGGCGGGTGCTTCTGGGGCATGGAAGCGGTGTTCGAGGACATCAAGGGCGTGCAATCAGTGACCAACGGCTATGCCGGTGGCAGCGCCGATACCGCGACTTATGACCAGGTGAGCAGCGAGACGACCGGCCATGCCGAAGCGGTGCGGATCGTTTATGATCCCGCCACGGTGAGCTATGCCACGTTGCTGCGGGTGTATTTCTCCGTCGCGCACAACCCGACCGAACTCAGCCGCCAGGGACCGGACAGCGGCACCAGCTATCGCTCCGCCATCTTCCCGCAGTCGGTTGCACAAAAGCAGGTCGCGGCCGCCTATATCGCGCAGTTGCAAAAGGCGCATGTTTTCGGCGCGCCAATCGTGACGAAGCTGGAGGCCGGCAAATTCTATGCGGCTGAATCCTATCACCAGGATTTTTTCCGCAACAACCCCTTCCACCCCTATATCGTGCGCTTCGACAAGCCCAAGGTCGCCGCGTTCAAGGCCGCCTTTCCAGCGATTGCGCGGTAACGGCTGACCAAAATCACGCCGCCAGGGCGAAGCGCAGCAGCCTGTTTTCGACGGGGATCAGCGCTTCGGCCTGGCAGCCGATGGCGCGGGCGATTTCCGGGTGTGCGGCATCCAGCCCGCCCGTCAGCGAGCCGAAAGCGGGCAGGATGATCTTGCGCTCGCTCGCCACGAAGCAACGGCGCGAGACGTGGCGACCGCGCAGCCGGACGCGCAGCTTGGGGTGGAAATGGCCCGATAGCTCAGGGCGCAGCTCCGCAGGCTCAGCCTCATGCCGCAGGACGATGCCGTCGACGACCGCCTCTTCCAGCACCATGCCGCCGCAGCGACCGACCAGCGCGGAATCATGATTGCCCGTGATCCAGGTCCAGCGCGTGCGCGCGGTGAGCGCCGTCAGCGCCGCCCGGGCTTGCTCGGGCAGGCGATCGGTACCGGCGCTGTCGTGGAAACTATCCCCCAGGCACCAGAGTTCTTGCGGGTCGAGCGCATCGATGATCGCGGTGAGATCGGCAAGCGTCGCCATGCTGTCATAGGGCGGCAGCATCTGGCCGAACGAAGCGAACCAGCTGGCCTTTTCGAAATGCAGATCCGCCACCAGCAGCGCACGGCGCGCGGGCCAGAACAGCGCGCCCTGCGGCAGCGCGGCGAACATCTGACCGGCGAACGAAAAGGGAACCATATGCCTGCTATGGCGCTAATGCAGGAGCGGGGCAATGGCCGCCTTCGCGCGTGCAACAAATCTGTTGCACGGAACTGCAACAAGCGTACAGCGCGCCGTCTTCCCATGAGCACCCAATTCTATGTCCGCTGACCATGTCGCGCCCGAGGGAACATCGGCTACCCGCCAAAAGACGCTGATCCTGACGATCGGCGCGATCGGTGTGGTGTTCGGCGATATCGGCACCAGCCCGTTATACGCCTTTCGCGAAGCGCTTGCCCAATCGGCGGGCGATGGCATCGACCCGAGCGAGATATTGGGCGTGCTGTCGCTGGCGATCTGGGCTCTCATCCTGGTGGTAACGCTCAAATATGTCACGCTGCTGATGCGCGCCGACAATCAGGGCGAGGGCGGCGTGCTGGCGCTGACGGCGCTGGCGCGGCGATCAATGGGGCAGCGCGCCCGGATCGCGCTGCTGCTCGGCGCGATCGGCGCAGCACTGTTTTACGGCGATGCGATCATCACCCCTGCATTGTCGGTGCTATCGGCGGTCGAGGGGTTGCGAACGATCCCCGGGGGGGCCGCGATGTTCGGCGAGCCCGAGATTGTCGGCCTTACGATCACCATCCTGGTCGGCCTGTTCATCATCCAGGCGCGGGGTACCGCCGGCGTTTCTAAATTATTCGGCCCGGTGTGCGTTCTGTGGTTCTTGGCCATCGGCGCGCTGGGCCTATATCATGTCGCCGACGAGCCAGCGATCCTCGGCGTGTTCAACCCGCTTTACGGCGTGACCTTTCTCAGCACGCACGGCGTGACCGGCATGTTCGTGCTGGGAGCGGTTTTCCTGACAGTGACGGGCGCTGAAGCGCTGACGGCTGACATGGGGCATTTCGGGCGCTTGCCGATCCAGCTGGGCTGGTTCGCTTTGGTGTTCCCGGCACTGACGCTCAATTATCTCGGCCAGGGCGCGTTTGCCCTGAGTGCGCTGGAAGCCGCCGCTGCCCATGGCCAGGCCTTTGCCAATGAAGACTGGTTCTTCGTGATGGCGCCGGGGCCGTTTCGAATCCCGCTGGTGCTGCTGGCCACGCTCGCCACGATCATCGCCAGCCAGGCCGTGATCACCGGTGCATTCTCGCTGACGCAGCAGGCGATCCAGCTCGGGCTGCTGCCGCGACTGCGCATCCGCCAGACCTCCGCCGACCATTCCGGGCAAATCTACCTGCCGGCGATCAATTGGCTGCTGCTGACCGGCGTGCTGGTGCTGGTGGTCCAGTTTCGTACCTCATCCTCGATGGCGGCGGCTTATGGTATCGCGGTGACGGGCACGATGGTGGTGACGACCTGCCTGGCCTATATCGTCGTGCGGCATCACTGGGGCTGGGGACGGCTGCGCGCCCTGGCGGTAATCGTGCCCTTCCTGACGCTGGACCTGATTTTCTTCGGCGCCAATATCCTGCGCGTGATCGAGGGTGGCTGGGTGCCGCTGGTCGTCGCCGCTGCGATTGGCCTGCTGATCGCCACCTGGCGGCGGGGGCGCAAGATCGTCGGCACGTTCGAAGCGCGACAGAGCATCCCGCTCGCCGATCTGGCCGCCGCCCTGACCAAACGCCCGCCCGAGCGCGTGGAAGGAACGGCCGTGTTCCTGACCGCAAACCCGGCCAATACGCCCGGCGCGCTGCTCCACAATCTGAAGCACAACAAGGTGCTGCATGCGCGCAACCTGATCGTCAGCGTGCGCACCGCCGACCGGCCGGTGGTACTGCCCGAAGAGCGCGCCAAGGTGCAGCGGATCGACGACAATTTCACCAGCGTGCTGCTGACCTATGGCTTTATGGAAACCCCCGATGTGCCGAGCGACCTGGCCGCCGAGCTCGACACCGACCGGATGAAGACGAGCTATTTCATCGGCCGCAACACGCTGAAGGCATCGGCGGAACATGGCATGCCGCTGTGGCAGGACCGCATCTTCATGTTCCTGCAGCGCAACGCCAGCGACCCGACCGACTTCCTGCGGATTCCCCCCGGCAAGGTACTCGAGCTGGGCGAGCAGGTGACGGTCTAGCCGCGCGCAAGGGCAACCGCGCGGCGCTGGCCGAGCAGGATCGCTGGCACCTCGCCCCGCGTCTGGAAGCTGACGACCAGCAGATAGACCGACAGAAACAGCGATCCGCCAACGCTGGCGAGCACGGCCAGGACCAACCCTGCGGCGCTGAAATGATGGCGCCACGCCACCCAGATGCCCGACAACAGCAGGAAGCACATGAAATCCAGGTTGAACTGGCCGGGCCATTTCATCGCCGCCATGTCACCAAAGAAGATCGGCAACAGATTGAACCCCTCGGTGCTGATCGTGACGGCGGTGTAGCTGAGGATTGCCACCAATATGGCGGCGAGAAACAGGCGGAAGAGCATCATGGCATTGTCCCCGGATTAAAACGACGTGACGATCAGGCAGCGCGCCGTTCGAGAAACAGGCGCTGTTCGAGAAACAGGCAGCGGGCAACCATCGCGAGCAGACCAATGCTGCCGGTGCAGGCGATACAGATGAACCATGGCAGCGGATGCATGCCAGCAGCGCGCGCGCGCGGCACCAGCAGAACAAAGGCGATGCCGATGCCGAGCAGCAAATCAAGCCAGATCTGATTACCCCAGGCGTTGCGGATATGCTCCGACCAGAAGCCGGTCGACCCGCCGATCGACACGACCAGCAGCGAAAAAGCGAAGAAGCCCAGGCTGAGCAGCCCGGCGACGATCCAGCCGCCGCGCGCCATGACCGGGCGCCCCGCCAAGGCTTGCGCAAGGCCGGTAATGATGAATAGCACGACGGCTATGATCGGCAGGGTAGCCAGCATCGACTCTGTCATCTATCACTCCTGTAGCATCTGCTACAGACATACATGATGTAGCGATTGCTACAAGGACAAAGATGATCGCTCGAGATACGCAGCGCGAAAAAGTGGTGGAAAGCCTGGCCCAGCATTTGCTGACGACGGGCCTGAGCGCGACCAGCCTTCGCCAGCTGGCGGCGGCGGCGGGGGTGAGCGACCGGATGCTGCTCTATTATTTCGCCGACAAGGCAGAGGTGCTGGCAGCGGCATCGGGCCGGATCGCAACCGTGCTGACGGTGCAGCTGGCCGAGGCCATTCCCGAAGGCAGCAACCTGACACAGCGCGAGCTGATCGCGGCGGCGGTGGCGGTCACCCATGCCGAATCGGTGCGGCCCTATATGCGCTTGTGGATCGAAGTCGTGGCCGCCGCTGCCAGGGGTGAAGCACCGTTCGTCGAGATCGCGCAGCAGATCGCGCAGGGATTTCTGCTGTGGATCGACGCCAGGCTGGCGCCCGGGGCCGGCGCCGACACCAAGGTCGACCGGGAGGCGACGGTCGCGATGATCCTGGCGATGATCGACGGGCTCGCGCTGCTGCGCGTGTGCAGCGGCGATGACCTGGCGAACCGTGCCGGGGCGGCGATGGGGCAGCTGAGGTGAGGTTCGCTGCCGCATCATAGGCCAGATAAGGTTACGATGCGCCGGGCGAACCGCCAGTTCGACTTGCCCCATAGATTGGCTCGAACGAGCAAGGCTGCTGGCGGCGGAAACGCACCCCATTAAAGCGCCATTCCTTCTCCACGACTCGTCCACATCAACGTTTCATCCGGCTGGCCATATCAATCGGAGTAAACACCATGTCGACGCTACGTTTCTGTCTTCCCGCTCTTGCCTTCATCGCCATGCTCGCCAGCGCGACGAGCCCCGTCTGGGCCGAACCCGTCGCCGCCGGGCAAGTCTGGGCGCTCGACGATGCCCGCGGCCCGGTCGTGAAATTCAGCAGCTGCGAGTCCAAGCTGTGCGCGACGCTGGTCGCGCTGGGGCCGGAGCCGGTGGCGCCGCAGGATCGCAAGAACCCCTCGCCCGCGCTTCGCAACCGTCCCGTGTGCGGGCTCACCATCATCACCGGACTGACCCGAACGAACAAGGGCCTGGGCGGCGGCACGATTTATGATCCAAAGACCGGCCAAACCCACCCGGTGCGCATCAACGATCGCGGTGCGCAGCCGAAAATGGGGATCCCGCTTGGGGCGTTTATGTACGCCTCGATGGCAATGCTCCCTCCGGCCGGCGTGCAAGGCCAATGCCCACGTTGACCTGTCACGGGGTGGCGCACGGCCAGCATGCGCCAAAGGGTGGCAGCCGCCGCGCGCAGCGAGGCGTCTATTGTCGAGATCGCCCGGCGGATCGCGCAGGGCTTTCGCTTCTGGATCGACGCACGGCTTGCGCCCGACCTGGGTTCCGATGCGGATCGGGAGGCGGCGGTCGCCATGGTCCTAGCAATGATCGACGGGCTCGCGCTGCTGCGCGTGTGCAGCGGCGATGACCTGACGAACCGTGCCGGGGCGGCGATGGGGCAGCTGAGGTGAGGTGAGGCGCGTGACGGGCGCATGGCCGGGATTGAATGGTTGGCGCTCTGGCAGCGTTGGGCAGTGCCGAAGACGTTTGGCGGGTGCCCGGTCACGCAGATCGGGAGGGCAGCTAGCTGCCCCATTTGCGGTCGTCCGTGATATTCAAGAATCTGCTTAGCGGCGGACATTGTTTTGCCGGATGCCAACTGGCCGAATAAGCAACGGGTGTTGCGGGTACAGCCGCAGCCCTCTACGCATATCGTTTCGGGGGCAGAAGGACGGCGGGGTCAGTGCGAGAAAAGACAGCCGCGCCCGCGGGCGCCGGTGAGCAGGGTTTGCACGCAATCGATCGCAACCGCGCCTATCTGTTTCTGGGAGCGCTGTACTTCCTGACCAATTTCCCGTCGCCGGCGCTGGGACTGATCGACCTCCCGGTGTCGTTCTTCCTCAAGAACCGCCTGCATCTGGATTCGCATGAAACGGCGGTCTTCCGACTGATCCTTGGGCTGCCCATGATCTTCGGCTTCGTGTTCGGCTTCGTGCGCGACAGCTGGAGTCCCTTTGGCCGCGGTGACAAAGCCCATCTGGTGATGTTTGCAGGGCTTACCGGCCTAACCTATGCAGCGATGACGATGCTCCCGCCGACTTATGGTGTGCTGCTTGGCGGCCTGATGATCGCGACGATCTGCTTCCAAATGACATTAAGCGTGGCGGGAGGCCTGACGACGATCCTCGGACAGGATAGCGCGGCGACCGGCGGCCTCGCGAGTATCTCGCTGATCGCGAGTTACCTGCCGCAGGCGCTGGCGTTCGTGATTGGCGGCACGCTTAGCCAGGCGCTCAATGGCGGCTCCGCCGATCTGGCCGCCCACATGATCTTTCTGGTGGCAGCATCGCTCATGTTGCTGCTGGCGTTGACGGGCCTGGCGGGACCGGTTCGGGTCTATCAAGCGGGGGAGCGGGCGCGGACCCACTCCAATGTCTCTGCGGACCTTAAGCGATTAGCCCGACACTGGCCGATCTACCCGGTGATGATGATCCAGTTGCTGTGGCAGTTCGCACCCGCGACCGGCACGGTGCTGCAATATCACCTGACAAACACGCTGCACGGCACCGACGCCCAGTGGGGCCAGTGGCAGGCGCTGTTCATCGGCGCCTTTGTGCCGGGACTGTTCCTCTACGGGTGGCTTTGCCGGCGGATCGCGTTCAAGTGGCTGTTGTGGTCCGGCTTGAGCCTTGGCATCGCGCAGATGGTTCCGCTGCTTTTCATCCATACAGTCGGGGCCGCGCTGATGGCTGCCGTTCTTCTGGGGCTGCTCGGCGCGCTGGGGCAAGGCGCACTGGTCGACCTTCTCATCCGCTCCTCGCCGCGCGGGCTGGAGGGTACGACCATGATGTTGTTTTTCGCGTGCTACTGGGCCTCATACCGCGGCAGCGACCTTTTCGGTACAGCACTCTATGACCGCGCCGGCTTTACTGCGCCGGTCATCGCCGCGATCATTGCCTACAGCCTTATGTTGCCGCTGCTGCTGTTGGTTCCGACCCGCATAATCGCAGCCAAGGAAGGGGAGCGGTTGTCGACCTAGGCCTGTATGAGCGTCCGGTTGCGGGCCGCGGCACCGGCAGCGGGGATCACGGTCGATTGCGCAATTGCGACCACGCTCCTTCTCCCGTCACGCCGGACTTGATCAAGGGTGATGCCCTGTCCCGGCAGCATCGCAGCGGACCCCGGGGTTGAGCTCGGGGCAACAATCGGGATTGGTTGGGGTGACACATCCATAACCAATGGCCACCAACAGGCGCTTCCTGCCCCTGCCCCTTCCGCTTCCCCAGCCCAAGCCCCTACCCCGCATAGGCCTTGACCAGATCGAACAGATAATCGCGCCCGGCATAGAGTGATTCCGCGCGGATGCGCTCGTTCAGGCCATGGGTGCCGTTGCCATCGGGATCGATGAACATGCCCGGGGCGCCATAGACGGGAATGCCGATCGCCTCGAGGAAGATGCCATCGGTTGCGCCCGTCGACATGATCGGCAGCAGCGGCAGACCGGGGAAATGCTTGGCCGCGACCGCCTTGGCCGGGCCGACGATCCTGGGATCGAGCGACGGTGGGATTGCGGTCGGCCGGATGGGGGCGTTGGCGGTTACCTTGACCGCATCGCCGGCGAGTGCCTGCAGCTTGGCGAGCGTGCCCTCCACCGTCTCACCGGGGAAGATGCGACAATTGACATTGGCGGTGGCGCGCTGGGGAAGCGCATTCTCGGCATGGCCGCCACTCAGGATCGTCGCAACGCAGGTGGTGCGCAGCGTCGAATGCATCGCCTTGTCACGGCTGACAAGCGCATCGGCGGCCTTGTCATTCGGATCGACCAGCAGGCGGTTGATCGCCGCGCCCATCTCGCCACCCATGCCGGCCGCGCTCGCAGCGAAGAAGGCACGCGTCGTATCGGTAAACTTCACCGGGAATTCATAGCCCTGCACCGCCTTCAGCGCGTCTGCGAGCTGATAGATCGCATTGACCGGCACCGGCTGCGAACTGTGGCCGCCAGGGTTGGTGGTGAGAAAGGTATAGTTCTGCGATGCCTTCTCGCCCACCTGAATGGCGAGCAGCTGGCGCTTGCCGTCAGCCGTGTAGCGCCCGCCGCCGCCTTCGTTGAGCGCGAATTCGGCGGCGATGAGATCGGGCTTGTTCTTCGCGAGCCATTCCGCCCCGTTGAAGGCGAAGGTGGTTTCCTCGCCGCAGGTCAGCGCAAGCTTGATCGTGCGCTTGGGCTTGTAGCCCTCCTTCTTGAAGCGAACCATGCTGTCTGCCCAGACAGCCGCCTGCGCCTTGTCGTCAACGGTGCCGCGCGCATAATAATAACCGCCTTCCTCGATCAGCGTGAAGGGATCACGCACCCAATCCTCGCGCTTGGCCTCGACTACGTCGAGATGGCCGAGCAGCAGCATGGGCTTCAGCTTCTTGTCGGTGCCTGGCAGCACGGCGACAATGCCGCCTTCCTTGGGATGGTCGGGGGTGCTGAACAGCGTAATCGCGTTATCGGCATAGCCGGCGGCCTTGAGCCGCGCACCAATCTGCTCGGCAGCGCGGGTGCAGCTGCCGACAGACAGGGTGGTGTTGGTTTCGACAAGTTCCTTGTAGAGCCCGAAAAATGCCTGCTGATCGGGGCGCGCCTGCGCCTGCGCTGCAGCGGGGGCGATCACCGCCAGCAGCGATGCGCCAATGATCGCGCTGTTCCAACCCGTTGCCGACATCAACCGTCTCCCCGATTTTCCACTGTTACGTGCAGCGAGTTAGACCGGGTTTGGCGATGCGATGCAACTGCCCGTCAGAACACGCTGCGCGGGGTGGCAAGCCGGACTTCGCGATTGGCGAAATCGATATCGACACGGCGGAACTGCCGCAACGCATCGATCCCCAGCAACAAAGCCGGGCGTTTCGAGAGGCCGAAAAGCTCGAAGGGGCGCGCATCGGCAAAGGCAATGGGCAGGTGCTGGAACTTGATCGTGCCGAGCCGGATATCGCTCACCTGCGTGTATTCCGCCTCCATCCGCTCGCCTGTCACGCTGATCAGGCCGACGGTCTTTCGGCCGCCTTCCGACCGATCGATCAAATGCAGCAACGCCAGGTTGCCGATCGACGTCGCCGAGCCGGTATCGAGCACCACGCGGACGCGCTGGCCATGATAATCGGCATCGGTGACGACCAATTGGCCGAACACATTCTTGGCGCGAATGACGATTTCGTCGCGACCGGCATAATCGCGGGCCGATCGCTTGGTGGACCGCACGACGGTCAACAAATTGGTGTCGAAATTGATCGTGACGGCGCGTCCTTTGAGCGAATCCAACCCGAGCAGGCCGGGCGCGCCCAAATCTTCCCCGCGAAAAGTCGGCGCCTCGATCCGGTCGGCACCGATGCTGCTGACCCGAAGCGAGGGGATCAGCACTGTGCCAACCGTGCTGCTGCCCGTCATCGCGGTGATCCGCACATTGCGACCACGCGACAGCCCCAGCAATCTGGCGAGCTCATGCGAAATGACCGTGCGCTGCGCACCAGTGTCGATCGTGAAGGGATAGGGGCCAGCGTCACCGATCGTTACCGGCACGGTCAGCCTGCCCGGAATATCGCTGCCGATGCTCAGGACCTCAGCCGCGGTTGGCACAGGCAGGTCCTCGCCCGATAGGGGGACTGTCGGTGTCAGCAGGAAAAGGGCCGAAAGGGCAATGAAGCCACGCATGATATAAAGATACGCCTGTTGCGTCGTTTCGCCAAGCGATTCAATCGAGCCGCATCGCCTCTGTGGCGAGCGCCTCCGCCTCGATCAGGATTGCGTCGTCGGCCAGCCCCTGCGGCACGCTCTCGCGCCCGATCATCACCAGCACCGGCACCGCCAGCGGCGAGACCCGCTCGAGCGCCACATGCAGCATCGTCCCCGCCGCCCGGTCGAGCAAATCCGCCAGCCGCCCGACATCGGTCATCTTGGCGCGCGCATCGGCCCAGGCGGCTTTCAGCAACAAATGATCGGGCTCGTAGCGGCGCAGCACGTCATAGATCAGGTCGGTCGAAAAGGTCACCTGCTTGCCGGTCTTGCGCTTGCCCGGATGCTGGCGCTCGACCAGGCCGCCGATCACCGCGACCTCGCGAAACGCGCGTTTCAGCAGGTGCGACCCCTGCACCCAGTCGACGAACTCGTCCTCCAATATGTCCGCCGAGAACAATGCCGCCGGGTCGCTCACCGGATCAAGCGAATAGCAGGCCAGCGCATAGTCGTTCGCCACAAACCCAACCGGCTTGAGCCCGTGTGTTTCCATCCGCCGCGTCAGCAGCATGCCGAGCGACTGGTGCGCGTTCCACCCTTCGAACGCATAGGCGACCATATAATGCCGCCCCTCGCGCGGGAAGGTTTCGATCAGCACCTCGCCGGGCGCGGGCAGGCGCGACCGGCGCTGCTGCATCTCGAGCCACTCGCGCAC
>JBBQHG010000003.1:0-40021 GCA_038323755.1 Sphingomonadales bacterium | reverse complement strand
TGCTGATAGATCGGCTTGGCCTCGCGGACATTGTTGAGCCAGTTGCGCGCGAGTTCTGGCGAGACCTGTTCGGGGCGGCCGAGGCATTGCGGGAAGACGAGCCCGAAGGCGGTGACGATCGCGATTCCCGCCGCCGCTGCCAACGCAAAGCGGATCGCGCGGCTGTCGGGGTTGAGGCGCGCGAGGATGAAGAGCAAGGCGCCCGCCTCGACCATGACGCTCAGCCAGACCGGGGTGAGCGCATCGCAGCGCAGCACGGCATCACCATAAGAGGAGAACAGGACGTAGCCGATCGCGCTGCCGCCAGCGAGCGAGAGGCCATAGACAGCGAGGCGCGGCGCCTCTGCCCGGTCCCAGATCCAGCGTAGCGCGAGGATGGCGCCGGCGCCTGCCGCATAGGGCAGCATCTCCAGCCCGATGCTCAGCGAAAAGGCACTGGCGAGGCCGACGACGATGCCGCCGCGGCGCTGGCGCGGATCGGCGAGCCCGGCGACGGTGATGCTGAGGCTGGCGAGCTGCCAGCCGTGATGATCGATCCGCTCGGGCATGAACATCAGCATCGTCGCGGTGCACAGCAGCAGGAACAGCAGCGCGAGCGGCCAGGCGAGCGGGCTGACGAGGCGCCGGACAGTGAAGGCGAGCCCGGCCATCGTGATCGACAGCGGCAACAGCGGCGCGATGCCGCAGGAGAGGCGCTCTGCCATCGCGGTGCCGACAAAGGGTTTGAAGGCGAGGATCAGCCCGGCAAGCGGCAGATCGACGATCCGGCTCCAGTGCATGTCAAAACCCATTGGCGGGTTGAGCCGATATTGCCGCAGATCATACCAGCCCTGCCCGTTCAACAGCGCGCGCACCTGCATCAGCCGCATGTTATCGTCGGTGTCGCCGAGCGACAGCCAGTGGATCGCTGGCCAGCGCTGCCAGACGAACCAGAGCGCGACCATAGCCCAGGCGACCAGCGTCAGGCTGAGCCAGTTGCGATCAAATTCCTGGGCGAGCGATGTGTCGCCTTGCTGCTGGTCGTTCAAAGATGCTTCCCTAGCCTGTCTTCGCGCTCTAGTGCGGCGATCACAAAGGGCAAGCGACACGTGAAGGCACTTCTCCACCTTGGCAACCGGTTGGGCGATCAGCTCGGCGCGCTGATCGGCGGCCGAGCGGTGGTCGATCAGCTGGTGCGCTTTGCGATTGCGGGCGGTTTGTCGACCGTCATCTATTCCGCCGTGTATCTGCCGCTGACCGCAACGGTGTTTGCCGGCGCGCGCGCGGTGCTGGCGGTGCCCTTTGCTTTTGCGGTTGCGGTGACGGCGGGCTTCTTTCTGCACAGCCGCTGGAGCTTCAAGGGGCATGGCACGCGTGAGCCCGGCGGGCGGCAGCAGACCAAGTTCGTGATCGTCCAGGGGATTGGGCTTGCGCTCAATGCCGGCTTTACCTGGGGGGTGACGGCGCTGATGGGCTTGCCCGCCTGGGTCGCGCTGATCCCGGTGGTGACGATCACGCCCATCGCGACCTTTGCGCTCAACCGGCAATGGGTGTTCGGGGGCACGCCAACCAATGGATAGAATCGTTTACGACCGGATGGCGGCGCATGATTCCACGCATTGGTGGTACCGGGCGCGGCGCGAGATTTTGGCCGAGTATCTGGCGCGCGAGGGCGGTTTGCCCAAGGAAGCGCGCATCCTGGAGATTGGCTGCGGCACCGGGCATAATCTGCCGATGCTGGCCGGGTTCGGCACCGTCGAGGCTATCGAGATCGACCCGGCCGCGCGCGCAATTGCCAGCGAGCGGCTGGGGCGTGCGGTGAGCGCCGCACCGCTGCCCGCGCTGCCGGGGATCGAGCGCGGGGCCTATGATCTGATCGCAGTGCTCGATGTCGTCGAGCATATCGAGGATGACGTTGCGGCGCTGGCCGCGATGCGCGATTGCCTGAAGCCGGGTGGCAAGATTTTGATCACGGTGCCCGCGCATCAATGGATGTGGAGCGCGCATGATGTGGTGAACCACCACCACCGGCGCTATTCGAAGGGCACATTGGGCAAGGCGATTGCGGCGTCTGGCCTGAAACACAACGGCCTGCGCTATTTCAACTCGCTGCTGTTTCCGCTGGCGGCGGCGTCACGGATCGCCGGGCGGTTGCGCGGCAAGGACGACAGCGACGATTCACCGCCGCCAGGGCCAGTGAACGCGCTGTTCGAGGCAGTGTTTCGGATCGAGCGTCACCTGGTCGGGCGGATGCCGCTGCCGCCCGGCGTGTCGATTATTACGCTGGCGTCGCCGGTCGCTTAGCACGCGGCTTGCGCGGGCTGGGCGGCGCGGGTGGGTCGATCGCGGCTGGTTCGTCTTCGTCGGCCGGTTCGGCGCGGTAGCCGAGCGTGGCGCGGCCCTGCACTGGCCCTGCCACATCGGCGACGAGATACAGCGGCCGCCGCTTCGATTCGACATAGAGCCGGCCGAGATATTCGCCGATCATGCCCAGCACGAACATCTGTACAGCACCGAGCAGCACCACGACGAGCATGGTCGAGGTCCAGCCCTGCACCGCGCTGCCGGTGAAAAAGCCGATCGCGATATAGACGAACAGCAGCAGTGATGCGCCGGTCAGCGCGAGCCCGGCATGGCTGGCGAAGCGCAACGGGGCGGTGGAAAAGCCAGTAACCGCATCGAGCGCGAAACGGATCATCTTGGCGAGCGGGTATTTGGTTTCGCCCGCGTGGCGCTCGGCACGGTCATAAAGGAAGGGGACCTGGCGGAAGCCGACCCAGGCGACCATGCCGCGAATGAAGCGGGCCTGTTCGGGGAGGCTCAGAAACGCGTCGAGCGCGCGCCTGCTCATCAGACGGAAATCCCCGGTATCGAGCGGGATGGGGGTGTCGGTGACGCGGTCCAGCACCCGGTAGAACATCGCAGCGGTGAGCTTCTTGAAGAAGGTCTCGCCCTCGCGCTTGCGGCGGACGGCATAGACGACATCGGCCTTCTCCGCCTTCATCGTCGTGCGCATCTCGGCGAGCAGTTCGGGCGGGTCCTGCAGATCGGCATCGATAATCAGGATCTGCTTGCCGCAGCACAGGTCCAGCCCCGCGGTCAGCGCCAGCTGGTGGCCGTGATTGCGCGAGAGGTTGATCGCGACAAGGCGCGGGTCGGCGGCGGCGAGGCGCTGCATCACCGCCCAGCTTTCATCCTTCGACCCGTCATTGACCAGGACGATCTCATAATCGGTGCCGACCGCTGCTTGTGCCGCGCCCGATATGCGCGCGTGGAGGACATCGAGACAGGCGGCCTCGTTATAACAGGGCACGACGATGGAGAGGGCGGGGCGCTTCATCCGCCCCCCCATAGTGCGTGTTTGGGCATTAGGGAATCTCGAAGCTTGGCTCTGCCACGCTCAGATGCGCTGTCGATTCGGCAGTTCTCCCGCGAAAGCGGGAGTCCAGTGCCGTAATCGCAGCACGATGTGGCCCCTGGGCCCCCGCTTTCGCGGGGGCACGAGTGCGGCAGGATCAGGCCAGTTGCGCTTTGGCGCGCGCTTCCACCAGGCGTTCGAGAATCGTCAGCGGCACCGCGCCGTCGCGCAGCACCTCGTGGAACTGCTTGAGGTCGAACTTGGCGCCCAGCATCGCCTGCGCCTTGGCGCGGGCGCGGGTCCAGCTGATATGGCCGAGCTTGTAGCTGCACGCCTGCCCCGCCTGGGTGCAATAACGCTCGATCTCACGCTGCGAGCGGGGGCGGGCGAAGCCGACGACATCGACGAAATAATCGGTGCCCTGGTCGCGCGTCCAGCGCTTGGCGTGGATGCCGGTATCGACCACCAGCCGCGCGGCGCGGAACAGGAAGCTCTGCAGATAGCCCGCGCGCTCGATCGGGTTGGCATAGCCGCCGAGCTCTTCGGCGAGTTGCTCGGCATAGAGCGCCCAACCTTCAGAATAAGCGCTGAAGCCGGTCAAGCGGCGCAGCAGCGGCGTATCAAGCTTTTGCACGACGCTGAGCTGGAGGTGATGGCCGGGCACGCCTTCATGATAGCTGAGCGAAGGGAGGGTGTATTTCGGCCAGTCGCCCACGCTTTTCAGGTTGATGAAATAAATGGCCGGGCGTTTTCCGTCGAGCGAGGCGCGGCGATAATAGCCGTTCGACGCGCCATCCTGGATTTCCACCGGGACCGCGCGGATTTCGAGCGGCTCGGCGGGCGGATTGAGGAAGGCGCGGCCCAATTTGGCCTGCATCGCAGCGACACCGACATTAAGCCCGGCGATCAGCTCGGCGCGGCCCTCGGCGGTGTCGGCATAGAGTTGGGCGGGCAACGCGTTGAGCGCGGTGAGCCGCGCGCCGACCGAGCCCTTGGTCATGCCCTGCGCCTTCAGGATCTTGTCGAGCTCGGCGCTGATTTCGGCGACCTGCTGGAGCCCGAGCTTGTGGACCTCATCCGGCGTGAAGGCAGTGGTGGTCGCGGCGTTGAGCGCGTCGGCATAGATTGCCTCGCCGTGCGGCAGCGCCCATTCGCCCGCCTCCGGCCGGCGGGGCAGGGATTTGACGAGCGCTATCTGGCGGTCGAGCGCTGGATAGACTTGCGATTCGACAATGGCGGCGGCCTTGGCGCCCCAATCGCCCGCCACGCCAGCCGCGGCGGCGCGTGTCACCAAGGAGTTGACGAGACTGCTCTCGGCGGCGGGCTTGTTGCGCAGCGCCTGGAGCTGGCCGATCGTCAAATCGAGGGCGAAATCGGGCGCGACATAGCCGCGCGACGCCTCTTCACGCTGGACGTCGCTGTCCTGATCAAGCGCGGTGGCAAAGGCGTTCAGCCGCGCGCAATAGGCATCGGCGTCGCCCGTCGTCTGGATCGTATGGGCCGAATTGAGAAAATCGGGGATCGAGAAATAAGCGCCGCCCTGCTGGAAGATGCGATAGGGGCGGATGGTGCTGCCGATGCCGAACTTGTCGGGCCCGACGATGCGGCTGTTTAGCGAATAGAGCACCACTTCGCGGTTGAGCTTGCCGGCGTCCGACAGGCCTTCGGCGCTGACCGCCTCGACCCGCGCAATCGCGCTTTTGGTGCGCGCGAGATCTGCTGCGCGCGACGCCAGCGAGCGATCATCCAGCTTGGCCTTGGCTGCGGCCATCGCGCCCTTGTCGAGCCCCAGCTGGGTCACGCTTTCGGGCGAATCGGCGAGGTTTTCCTGAAAAATGGCATCGAGCAGCGCATTGAGTGCCGCATCGCCTGTTGGCGCGGCCGCGCGCAGCACGCCAGGGGTGAGGGCAACGGCGGTCGCAGCCCCCGTCGATGATAGAAACTGGCGACGATCCATGGAACTTGGCCTCCTGACAGGTGGGATGGCCGGAACCTAGCCGACGGGCGGCGGCTGGCAAGCTGGTTCTGGGGTCAGTGCTGCTCGACCCGCCGGGCTTAGATACGCTCGACCGCGCTGACGGCATCGGCCGCCCGCAGCGCCGCGATGAGCCGGCTGAGATGGTGGAGATCATGCACCTCTACGTCGATCGTGTTGGTGTGATAGCCCGAATCGCGGTTGTCGAGCCGGAGCCCGAGAATATTTGCCTGGTGCGCGCCGATGATCGTCGCGACCACACCGAGCGCGCCGGGTTCGTTCTTGAGCTCAACCGCAATCTGTGCGGTGGCGCCTTCGGTCTTGTCCCCCCAGGCGAGATCGACCCAGTCCGCATCGTCGCCGTCAATCAGCGTCTTGCAGTCGATCGAATGCACCTCGATCGGTTTGTCCAGATGGCGCAGGCCGACGATGCGGTCGCCCGGCACGGGGTGGCAGCATTCGGCCAGGTGGAAGGCGATGCCGTGCTTCAACCCGCGAATCGAGATGGCGCTTGATTGCGGCGGGAAGGCGCGGCGCGCTTCCTTGTCGGCCGAGCCGGGCATCAGCGCTTCCATCACCTCTGCATCGGTGATCCGGCGCTTGGCGATGGCTTCCATCAACGCGGCTTCGTCGCCGAGTTTGAGGCGCTTGAGCGCAGGCGCGACTGCATCGTCTGCAAGGGTGGCGGGCAGGCGCTGGACGATTTCGTCAAAGATCTTGCGGCCAAGCGTCTGCCCCTCTTCGCGCTCGGTATGGCGCAAATGGCGGCGGATGGCGGCACGGGCCTTGCCGGTGATCGCAAAGTTGAGCCAGCCGGGCTGCGGCACCTGCGCCTTTGAGCGCAATATCTGTACCTGATCGCCATTGTCGATCCGGGTGCGCAGCGGCACGACCCGGCCGTTGATTTTGGCACCCACCGCCTGATCGCCCAGATCGGTATGAAGCGCATAGGCGAAATCGATGGTCGTCGCGCCCTTGGGCATCTGGATGAGCTCACCGCGCGGCGTAAAGGCGAAGATCCGATCCTGATACATCGCCATGCGCGTATGCTCGAGCAGCTCTTCGGGGCTGTCTGCCGTATCGAGAATTTCCACCAGATCGGCGATCCAGCTGACCTGCCGGTCGGGGCGGACCTTGCCCTGCTTGTAGGCCCAGTGCGCCGCCAGCCCATATTCGGCCTCGGCATGCATTTCAGCGGTGCGGATCTGGATTTCAACGCGCGTATTTTCGGCATGCATCACCGAGGAATGCAGCGAGCGATAGCCGTTGCGCTTGGGCGTCGAGATATAATCCTTGAAGCGCCCCGGCACCATCGGCCAACGCCTGTGGATGAGGCCGAGCGCGGTGTAGCAATCCTCCACCGTCGGCACGATCAGCCGGAAGGCCATGATGTCGGAGAGTTGCTCGAAGCTGATGTGCCGCTCGGCCATCTTCTTCCAGATCGAATAGGGGTGCTTTTCGCGCCCCGAAATCTCGGCATCGACGCCGCCGCGCCCGAGCAGCGTCTTGAAGCTGGAGGCGATCTTGTCGATGCGGTCGCCATCGCCCTCCTGGAGCTGGACGAGGCGCTTGGTGATCGAGCTGAAGGCTTCGGGCTCGAGCTCGCGAAAGGCGAGCGTCTGCATTTCCTTCATGAATTCATACATGCCGATCCGCTCGGCGAGCGGGGCATAGATATCCATGGTTTCGCGGGCGATGCGGCGGCGCTTGTCGGGATTGCCGATGTAATGCAGCGTCCGCATGTTATGCAGCCGATCCGCCAGCTTGACGAGCAGCACGCGGATATCGTCCGACATGGCGAGCAGGAACTTGCGCAGATTTTCCGCCGCGCGCTCGTTCTCGGTCTGCGCCTCGATCTTCGACAATTTGGTGACGCCGTCGACCATGCGCGCGACATTGGGGCCGAACAGCTTGAGAATTTCGGCCGGGGTGGCGACCGTGTCCTCGATCGTGTCGTGGAGGATGGCGGTCGCGATCGTCTCATCGTCGAGATGGAGATCGGTCAGGATGCCGGCCACCTCGATCGGGTGGCTGAAATAGGGATCACCGCTCGCGCGCTTTTGCGATCCGTGCGCCTGAAGCGAAAACACATAGGCGCGGTTGAGCAAGGCCTCGTTGGCCTGGGGATCGTAGCTCAACACCCGATCGACAAGTTCATATTGCCGCAGCACGCGGCCAAGATGGGGCCGCGTGCTGCTGCTTTGCAACATATTACTTTGAATTAGCTCGCGCGCGCATTGCACTTGGCGAGCGTGTCGGCATCGAGCGGGGCACCGGCGACGCTGAAAGCGCTGAGGGCGCCGACGCGCTGGACGACCATCTGGCACATGATCACGTCACGCTGGGTCGACTTTTTTGCAGTGCACACGCCGTCTGCACACTTCCAGAGCGTGCCCGAGGTGATGACGCTGGTCTTGGTCGGCGCGGCGACGGGCGTGGCGCTGTAATAGCCGGTGCTCTGCGCGTGGCCGGCCGTGCCCGACAGCAGCATGACCGAGGTGGCAAGGGCGGCGGCGACGGAAAGAATGCGGGTCATGATTTTCTCCATGATCGGTGTTGGTACGGGTATTGGGGAGGCTGTTTTTTTGGCAACCGAATTAGGTTGCGAATCACTACTTACTCCGATAGGTTTCTAGTTGCAACTGGAAACTTATATTTCATTCGCATGACGAGCAATTTTTGTTAGATTAGGTCAGGATCGAGGACGCATGGACGGCAAACTGCGAGAACCCTTACGCGAACTGGCCGAGTGCAGCCTGCCGGCAGCGCTTGAGGCGATGGGGGAACGCTGGTCTTTCCTGATCCTGCGCGCGGCCTTTAACGGCCTCTATCATTTCGAGGAATTCCAGTCAGAGCTGGGCATTGCCCGCAATATTCTGGCCAATCGGCTGGCCCGGCTGGTCGAGCATGGCATTTTGATGCGCGAAGCGATGCCTGATGATCGCCGCAAGATCGAATATCGCCTGACCGAAAAGGGATTCGCGCTGTTGCCGACGATGATCGCGCTTCGGCAATGGGGCGAGCGCTGGGAAACCGGGTTTCCGGCATCGCCGGTATTGGTTGACGAGCGCGACCGGCGCCCGATCGCGCAAATCGATGTGCGCGCCTGGGATGGACGGGTGCTGACCAAGGGCGATCTGCTCTGGTCGCTGCCCGAACATGTCGCGCAGGACGAGCCAGAGGCCCGCGCCGCGGAATAGCGGGCTGGACTCGGTTTCTTTATGACGGAATCGTTCTTCCACGAACGCGGGAGCCCAGGGCCCCAGGCCCAGTCCTTTGCGGCCCCGGATCCCTGCTTTGGCAGGGAAACGGGGCCGGTTCAGCCTAACTGAAATCGAGCCTAAACGCCGACCAGTTGCAGCAATGCCTCCCTCACCGCGCCCATGATTGGCTTGGGACGACCGGTGGCGAGGTCAACATGCACGATCGTCATCAAAATCGTGCAGTGCAGGTCGCCGGTGATGGCATGGCACAGCTCGAAGCGTTCGGTGAGGCTCGATCCGCCGACGCGCTCGATGCGGACAAAGGCCTCGACTTCGTCAGTGATGATGAAGGGCTTGTGGTAATCGATCTCGGTATGGCGGACGTGAAATTCGGCCTCGGTCCAGTCGGGGCCAAGCGCTTCGATGCCGGTCCATGGCCAGAATTCGGTGACCGCGACGTCGACATATTCGAGATACCGCGAATTATAGACGACGCGCTGGGCGTCGACCTCCGCATAGCGGACGCGGAAGCGGGTGGAGAAGCTGAAGCCGGGGCGTGTCATGCGCGCGTCGATGGCCGGGCCAGGCCGCGCCGTCAATCGCGCGATGCGGTTCAGGCCAGCAGGCGGATGCCGACCAGCGCCAGCGTTACCGCCAGGATCGACACCAAAATCCGCTCGTTGATCCGTGCAGCAAGCATGCTGCCGACGATGATCCCGGGAATCGAACCGAGCAGCAGCGAGGCGAGCAGCCAGAGATCGACCGACCCCATCACCAGATGACCGATGCCGGCAATCAGCGTGAGCGGGACGGCATGGGCGATATCAGACCCCACCAGCCGCGCGACCGGCACTTTGGGGTAAAGCACCAGCAGCGCCGTCATCCCCAGTGCACCGGCACCGACCGAGGTGAGCGACACCAGCGCGCCAAGCAGCACGCCGAGGCCGATCGTTATTTGCCCGATGCGGCCTTCATCGGCACCGACCAACAGCGGCGTCAGGCGGGCGACAATGGTCTTGCGGAAAAAGATGGAAACCGCCGTGACGATCAGCGCGACACCGAGGATGGCCGAGATGATCCCGCTCATCGCATCGCCCTTCCAGTTGAAGAGCCACAGGGCCGTCAGCGTCAGGATCGCGGCTGGCACACTGCCGGTGGCCAGCCGACGCACCACGCGCCAATCGACCGTGCCGTGGCGGCCATGCACCATCGTACCGACCGTTTTGGTGGCCGAGGCATAGAGCAGATCAGTGCCGACGGCGGTTGCGGGGTGGAAGCCGAACAGCAGCACCAAGAGCGGCGTCATCAGCGATCCGCCGCCGACACCCGTCAACCCGACGAGCAGCCCGACCATGGTACCGGCAAGCGAATAGAGCGGATTGATCACGATGGATTCGCGCCGGACTGGGGGGCTGCGTTCAAGCGGAACCGCGCGCGGGGGTGTTGACGCCCATCGACTGGAGGTATTTCTTCACGTTGCGCGCGGCCTGACGCAAGCGCTGTTCATTCTCGACCATAGCAATGCGCACATAACCCTCGCCGTTTTCGCCATAGCCCACCCCTGGCGCAACCGCGACCTGGGCGCATGTCAGCAATTGTTTGCTGAACTCAAGGCTACCTAAATGCGCGAGCGCAGGTGGCAAGGGTGCCCAGGCGAACATCGAAGCGGCGGGAGCGGGGATATCCCACCCGGCGCGACCGAAGCTTTCGACAAGGACGTCGCGGCGCTTGTGATAGAGTTCGCGATTCTTTTCGACGATATCCTGCGGGCCGTTGAGCGCTGCGCACGCAGCCGCCTGGATAGGGGTGAAGGCGCCGTAATCGAGATAGGATTTCACCCGAGTCATCGCTGCGATGAGTTGCTTGTTGCCGACCGCAAAGCCGATCCGCCAGCCGGCCATCGAATAGGTCTTGCTAAGGCTGGTGAATTCGATCGCCACCTCTTTGGCGCCCTTGACCTGCAGGATCGAGGTGGTCGGTTTGCCGTCAAAATACAGTTCCGAATAAGCGAGGTCGGAGATGACCCAGACCTTGTTCGCGCGGGCCCAATCCACCAGCCGTTCATAAAATGTGATGTCGACGGTCTCGGCGGTGGGGTTGGACGGATAGTTGACGACGAGGATCGACGGGCGCGGCACGGTGAACGCCATCGCGCGCTCCAATGCCTCCCAATAGCGTTCGTCGGGCGTGGTCGGCACCGCGCGGATCGTGGCGCCGGCGATGATGAAGCCGAAGGTGTGGATGGGGTAGCTGGGGTTGGGCGCGAGCACGACATCGCCGGGCGCGGTGATCGCGGTGGCGAGGCTGGCGAGCCCTTCCTTGGAGCCCATTGTCACGACAACCTCGCTGTCTGCATCGACATCGACCCCGAAGCGGCGCGCGTAATAATTGGCCTGAGCCTTGCGCAGGCCCGGAATGCCGCGCGACGCCGAATAGCCATGCGCATCGGGCTTGGCTGCGACTTCGCACAATTTATCGATGACATGCTGGGGCGGCGGCAGATCGGGATTGCCCATGCCGAGATCGATAATGTCTTCTCCGCTGGCGCGCGCCTGTGCCCGCATCGCGTTGACTTCGGCGATGACATAGGGCGGCAGGCGTTTGATGCGGTAGAATTCGTCGGACATCGGATGCTTTCTGTCGGTTTAGGCGGCCATTCCGTCCCGTCATAAGCTATTTGCGGCTTGCGGTGAATGACGCGGTGCCCACGTTGCGGTAGTAAGAGCAAAATAACAAGAATCGAGGATGCCATGAGCGAACCCGAACAGACCCATACGCTGTCGATCCCCAGCCTTGAGGATATGCAGCACTGGACCTGGGTGTTGGGGCGCGGGCATCAGATGATGCTGGAGGCGGGCCTGCAGACCATGCACGATACGCCCGCGCTGCCGATCATCCCGGGCTTCACCGATCAGCGCACCCTGGACCGCGCGCGCGACTTCTGGACCGATAGCATGAAGCTGTGGCAGCATTTCCTGTCGCCCGACACCGCCGAGCCCATCGAAGAAACGCCCGAACAGGCGCGCGACAAGCGCTTCAAGGCGGCGCAGTGGCGCGAGAACCCGGTGTTCGACTGGATCCGCCAGAGCTATTTCCTGATGTCCGATCATCTGCTGCGCGGCGTGGAGGAGATGGAGGGTCTGGACGACAGGCACCGCGAGCAGCTGCGCTTTGCCACGCGCGGTTTTGTCGATGCGATGAGCCCGAGCAATTTTCCCGCGACCAACCCCCTGGTGCTGGAAAAGACGCTGGAGACCGGTGGCGAGAATTTGCTGCAGGGCATGCGCAACATGATGGCCGATATCGGCAAGGGCCAGCTGACGCATACCAAATCCGACGCGTTCGCGGTCGGCCGCAACCTGGCGATGACGCCGGGCAAGGTGGTGAAGCGCACGCCGCTTTATGAGCTGATCCAGTACACGCCGACGACCGACAGCGTGCTGAAAGTGCCGCTGATCATCTTCCCGCCCTGGATCAACCGCTATTACATTCTGGATCTGACAGCTGAGAAGAGTTTCATCAAATGGGCGGTCGACCAGGGGCTGACGGTGTTCGTCGTCTCATGGAAATCAGCCGATGCGACGATGAAGGATGTTGTCTGGGACGATTATGTCGAGGCCGGGCAGATCGACGCGATCGACACCGTGCGCGACCTGCTGGGTGTCGAGGCGGTGCACGCGATCGGCTATTGCGTGGCGGGGACGACGCTGGCGGCGACGCTGGCGGTGCTTGCGGCGCGGGGGCAGGCGGACAAGGTGAAGAGCGCGACCTTCTTTACAGCGCAGGTGGATTTTTCGAAGGCAGGCGAGCTGCTCAACTTCGTCGATGAAGAGCAGATGAAATTGATCGAGCAGGTATCGCCCGATGGATTTCTTGACGGCCGTTATATGGCTGCAACCTTCAACCTGCTGCGCGGGCGTGACCTGATCTGGAATTATGTCACCAATAACTACCTGCTGGGGCAGGATTATGCGCCGTTCGATCTGCTCCACTGGAATGGCGATACCACCAACCTGCCGACCAAATGGCATCTGAGCTATCTGCGCGACCTGTACCGCGACAATAGGCTGGTCCGCCCCGGCGCTTTGGCGATCAACGGCACGCCGATCGATCTGACCAAGGTGAAGACCCCGAGCTATATCCAGGCGGGGCGCGAGGACCATATTGCGCCAGCCGAAAGCGTGTGGGCAATCACCCAGCAATTTACCGGGCCGATGACCTTCGTGCTCGCAGGATCGGGCCATATCGCGGGTGTCGTCAATCCGCCGGCGGCGGGCAAATACCAATATTGGACCAACCCCAACATTGGTGAAACGCTGGCGGATTTCGTCGCGGGTGCGACCGAGACCAAAGGCAGCTGGTGGCCCAACTGGATCGAATGGATCACCGCGCAGGACAACGCCAGAATTGCAGCAAAAGCCGCGCGGGTGCCGGGCCGCGGCAAGCTCAAGGCGCTGTGCGATGCGCCGGGCAACTACGTCATCGCGCACTGAATATGTTTTTATTATAAGGGGTTGGATGGCGTTGCGACAGTTATGTTGCAGCGCACAAAAAGTGCTTGCAATCCGTGCTCGCTCAATTATATTGCAGTGCAGCAACGGATAGCAGGAGGCCTCACATGGCCGATAAGATGATCAAGGCCGAGACCAACGCCGTCGCACCGACGGCCGATAAGGCAGAAGCAGTCGCGACGCCAGTCGTAAAGCCTGCAGCAGCACCGGTTGCCGCAGCAGCGGCGCCGACCCCGGTTATCAAGGCGGAAGCGCCCAAGACCGTAGCGCCCAAGGTTGAGGCCGCGAAGGTCGACGCACCGGCCAAAGTCGAAGCGCCTAAGGTGGCCGTGCCAACCACCGCGACTCCGGCCGCCGAGCCAGCCAAGGCTGCGCCAGCCAAGCCCGTCATGGCCAAGGCAGCACCCGTCGCGGCCAAGCCGGTGGCCAAGGTTACTGCCAAGGTCGTTGCCAAGCCTGTGAAGGCACTGGTCGCGGCCAAGACGGTCGCGAAGGCCCCAAGCAAGACCAACACCGTCAAAACACCCGTGAAGACCAACACTGTAACCAAGCCTGCCGCCGCATCCGCGCCGGTGGCGTCCACCATCCAGAAGGAAGTGAACATCATGGAAAACACCGTCAAGACCGCAACCGACAAGGCTCAGACCATGTTCGTCGACATGAACGACCGCGCCAAGGCCGCCATGGAGAAGACCCAGGGCCTGTTCGCCGACATGAACGAGTTCAACAAGGGCAACGTCGAAGCACTGGTCGAATCGTCGAAGATCGCTGCCAAGGGCATCGAATCGATGGGCCAGGAAGCTGCAGAATATACCCGCAAGTCGTTCGAAGGCATGACCGCGATCGTCAAGAGCCTGGCTTCGGTGAAGTCGCCGACCGAGTTCATGAAGCTGCAGAGCGATTATGTCCGCACCTCGTTTGACTCGCTGGTCGCCGAATCGTCGAAGAGCACCGAAGCGATGCTGAAGCTCGCCGGTGAGATCGCTCAGCCGATCTCGAACCGCGTGGCCGTTGCCGCCGAGAAGATCAAGATCAGCGCATAAGCGATGATCTGTCAGCGGCGACGCTGATCAAAAATGGGGCGGTCGCAGCAATGCGGCCGCCCTTTTTGCGCGCAATCGGCACTGAATACGACGCAATTGCCGGTTGCCCCTTGCTCTCAACCGCTTGAGTGCCATATTTTCGAGGCTCATGACCATCGGCTTCCACATCCCGCCCGCTATGGCGCAACGCCCCCCCGGAGACGACGAAGGGACCGGGCTTGGCGTCGCCACGCGTACCCGCACGCGCACCAAGCAGCCCACGCCTTACCGGGTGCTGATGCTCAATGACGATTACACACCGATGGAATTTGTCGTGCTGTGCCTGCAGCGCTTCTTTCGGATGAGCATTGAGGAAGCGACTCGGGTGATGCTGCATGTCCACCAAAAGGGCGTCGGCGTGTGCGGCGTGTTCACCTATGAGGTCGCCGAGACCAAGGTGAGCCAGGTGATGGATTTCGCCCGGCAGAACCAGCACCCGCTGCAGTGCACACTCGAAAAGGCCTGAAGCCTCAAGCGACTTGGCACTAACCGGCTTGCGCTCCCCTTGCGCGGCGGCAACGAGGCGGTAGAACCGCGGCGATGGACAGAATTCTCATTCGTGGCGGCAACAGGCTGTCGGGCCGGTTGCCGATCTCTGGCGCCAAGAACGCAGCCTTGACGCTGATGCCGTGCGCGCTGCTGACCGAAGAGCCACTGACGCTCAGAAATTTGCCGCGGCTGGCCGATGTCGACGGCTTTGGGCATCTGCTCAACCAGCTCGGTGTATCGACGATGATCGAGGGATCGCGCCCCGATGATTTCGGCCGGGTGATGACGCTGAAGGCGGGGCGGCTGACATCGACGGTCGCGCCCTATGATATCGTTCGCAAGATGCGCGCCTCCATCCTGGTGCTCGGGCCGCTGGTCGGGCGCGCGGGCGAGGCACCGGTGTCGCTGCCCGGCGGGTGCGCGATCGGCAATCGGCCGATCGACCTGCATTTGAAGGCGATGGAATCGCTGGGCGCGGAGATCGAACTGGCGGCCGGCTATGTGAAGGCAAGCGCGCCGGGCGGGCGCCTGGCCGGGGGGCGCGTGGTGTTTCCGCTCGTGTCGGTTGGCGCGACTGAGAATGCGCTGATGGCCGCCGTGCTCGCCAAGGGGCCTTCGATCATCGAGAATGCCGCGCGCGAGCCGGAGATTGTCGATCTGTGCAATTGCCTGGTGGCGATGGGCGCATCGATCAGCGGGATCGGTACCGAGACGCTCGAGATCGAGGGGCGCGACCGGCTGCACGGCGCCACTTATCGCGTGATGCCGGACCGGATCGAGGCGGGCAGCTATGCCTGTGCGGCGGCGATAACCGGCGGCGCGCTCGAGCTGGTTGGCGTGGCGGAGCATGACATGCTCGCAACCGTCGTCGCGCTGCGCGATGCCGGGGTGAAGGTGGAAGCGCGCGGCAACAGCCTGCACGTTGCCGCCAACGGCCATCTGGGCCCGCTGACGCTGTCGACCGCGCCTTTTCCCGGCTTTGCGACCGACATGCAGGCGCAGTTCATGGCGATGCTGTGCATGGCCGACGGGGCAAGCGTGCTGACCGAGACGATCTTCGAGAACCGCTACATGCACGTGCCCGAACTGGCGCGGATGGGGGCCGACATTCAGGTGCGCGGGCGGACCGCCGTGGTGCGCGGCGTCGACAAGATGATCGGCGCGCCGGTGATGGCAACCGACCTGCGTGCGTCGATGAGCCTTATTCTGGCAGGGCTGGCGGCAGAGGGCGAGACGCAGGTGCAGCGCGTCTATCATCTCGATCGCGGCTATGAGCGGCTGGAGGAAAAGCTCTCTGCCGTGGGCGCCGATATCGAGCGCGTCAGCGACGGCTGAACGGGAGCTGCGTGCGGCCAGCGCCCAAGCTGGTGATATTCGCGCGGACAGCCGCCATGTGATTGACAAGCATCAGGCAAATACCGAGCATCGGGCTTGATTTGCTGAGGCCGACTCGCATGTTGTTAGCGTCTGAACCGATTGCGCCACAAGAATCGGGGAAGGCGGGCAGCGCTGCGGCAGATTTGCGCCGGACCAGGGCGCACCCCGACCATTGGTATCCCATCGCCTGGGGCCGCGAACTGGCCGCCGGCAAGATGCTCGCGCGGCGCTTTGCGGGCGAGCCGATCGTGATCGTCCGCAGCGCCGAGGGCGTGCTGTTCGCGCTCGAGGATCGCTGTGCGCATCGCCAGGTGCCGCTGAGCCACGGCGTGGTGAAGGGTTGCACGGTGCGCTGTGGCTATCATGGCTGGGCTTATGACGCTGGCGGCCAATGCATCGACGTGCCCTATCTGGGGCGCGAGCGGCTGCCCAATGGCGTGCGCGGCTACCCGATCCATGAAGTCGACGGGCTGATCTTCATTTTTCCGGGGGATCCATCGCTGGCGGAGGCAAAACGCCCGGCGAGGCTGGGGGCACGCGGCCGACGCGATTACAAGACGCGCGAGCTCAACCGGCAGGTGGCGGCGCATTACAGCTTTATGCACGAAAACCTGTTCGACATGAATCACCAGTTCCTTCACCGTCGGCAAATGGGGATGATCAAGGCGAGCTGCCTTGGCTTCGATGCCGGCCCGGACTGGGCGGAGGTGCGCTATACCTTCAACCGCACATCGGGCTCCGCGACGATCGGCGAGGGCGCGATTCTGGGGATGATGCGCGCGACCGACGAATCGACCCGCAAGGACCGCATGGTCATCCGCACCGATTATCCGCACCAGACACTGACCTTCGCGATGGATGACGGCGATCCGGTGCTGTCGGTGTGGCTCGGCTATATCCCGCTCGATGCCGAGCAGCGGACTAACCAGACCTTTGGCTATCTCTCGGTCAAGCGGCCGGGTGTCCCGCTGCTGATTGACGCCGCCTGGCCCTTCATCACCATGTTTACAGAATCGATCTTCAAGGAAGACAAGGAGATCGTCGAGATGGAACAGGCCGCGCACGATGCGCAGGGAGCCGACTGGAACAACGAGGTGTTCCCGCCGATCCGCGATCTGCGCGCCGTGCTGCTGCGGTGTGGGGTGGCGGGATAGGCAAGCCTTCCGTCACCCAACCTCACTCATCATGCCGGGCTCGTTCCGGCATCCACCTTGGACAATCGCTTCCGCTGCTTGCGCGCGCGGCACGGTCGACCCCTGATCGAGGCCGGGGTGACGGCATTTTTGAACCCTAGTCGGGTTCAAACCATCGCCAGCGCCTGATCAAAATCGGCGATCAAGTCGTCAGCGTCTTCCACGCCAATCGAGATGCGCACCAGATTGTCGGTGATGCCGAGTGCCGCCTTGCGCGCCTCGGGCACTGACAGGTGCGTCATGCCCGCCGGGTGGCTGGCAAGCGTTTCGGTGCCGCCCAGCGATACCGCGAGCTTGGCGATGCGCAGCGCGTCGAGAAATGCGAAGCTTTCCTTTTCGCCGCCCTTCAAGAACAACGAGAAGGTGCTGCCAGCGCCCATGTCATGCCGTTGATAGATATCGGCCTGGCGTTCGTCGCCGGGGGTATCGGCGAGAAAGCCGAGATAGCCGACGCGCTCGACCTTGGGGTGCTGGCGCAAGAAGGTGCAGACCTTGAGCGCGTTTTCGCCGGCCCGGGTCATGCGCAGTTCGAGCGTCTCAAGCGACCGAAGCAGCATCCACGCGGTGTTGGGATCGGTGATCGTGCCGATCGTGTTGCGCATCAGCCGGATCATGTCGATGTGCTTCTTTGACCCGAGCAGCGCCCCCGCGACGAGATCCGAATGGCCGCCGACATATTTGGTGAGCGAATAGACGACGATATCGGCACCGTGCTCGAGCGGCTGGAACCAGAGCGGGCCGAGGAAGGTGTTGTCGATCGCGATCGGCGGCTTGTCGGGCGAATCGCCGAAGATCGCATCACGGCTGGCGGCGACCGACTGCACATCGACGAGTGCATTGGTCGGGTTGGCGGGGCTTTCCAGATAGATGAGCGCCACGCGGCCCATGCCGTTGGCTTTCGCCATCACCGCGTCGATTTCCTCGCGCGTCGCGCCCGCTGGAAAATCGACGAAATGCACGCCGAAGCGGCCGAGGATGCGGGCGATGAGGGTTTCGGTTGCCGCATAAAGCGGGCCGGAGTGAATGATCGTGTCGCCTGCCCGAACCATCGACAGGAACAAGGTGGCGATGGCGGACATGCCGCTGGAGAAGGTGAGCGCGTCCTCGGCATCTTCCCAGACGCCGAGCCGGTCCTCGAGGATTTCCTGGTTGGGCCCGTTGAAGCGCGAATAGACGAGGCCGTCGGCCCCGCCGGGCCGCTTGCCGGTGACCCCTTCGAAATGGCGCTTGCCGGCAGCGGCATTGGGGAAGACGAAGGTGGAGGTGAGGAAGATCGGCGCTTTGAGCGAGCCTTCCGACAGCGTCGGGTCATAGCCATGGCCCATCATCAGCGTGGAGGGCTTCAACTTACGGCCGCCGACCTTGTCGACCTTTGGTTTCGGATGGCGGCGCGGGGTGACGCCGGTCAACTCGACTTCGGTTTCATCGGTCATGGGCGGCAAGTCCTGTACGGGAGGATCGAATGAGTTAGTCTCTAACGATACTAGTCCGCGGGCGATAGGGGCTCACCGCTCGGCCAGTCCGATCAGCGATATCTGCCTGCCGTAATCGGGCGCGCGTTGATGGGTGGCGCGGCGATAGCTGAAGAACCGATCGGCATCGGCATAGGTGTCGAGCCCGAGCATTTCGACGGTGGTGATACCAGCAGCGGCGATCCGGTGCGCGACATAGGCTTCCAGATCGAACTGGTGATGGCCGGGCTTGCCGGGGGTGAAGAAGCGTTCATTGGCGGGGTCGTCGGCCTCAAACCGTTTGGCAAAGCCGTCGTCCACTTCGTAGCTGGCGCGCGCGATGCAGGGGCCGATGGCGGCGGTGATGCGGCTGCGGTCTGCGCCGAGCGCTTCCATCGCGGTGATCGTGGCATTGGTGACGCCGCCGATGGCGCCCTTCCAGCCGGCATGCGCGGCGCCGATGATGCCTGCCGCCTGGTCTGCGAACAACACGGGCGCACAATCGGCAGTGAGAATGCCGAGCAGCAAGCCGGGCCGGTCGGTGACCATGGCGTCTGCGCGGGGGCGTTCGTCGAAATCGATCGGGGCGACGATGGTCACTACGTCTGGCGAATGGACCTGGAAGACCGTGACGAGCGATGCGCCGGGCAGTACCGCGTTGGCGGCGCGCTCGCGATTTTCGGCAATGGCATCCGCGTCGTCGGCTGAACCGGTGCCGACATTCAGCCCGGCATGGACCCCGCTCGACACCCCGCCGCGCCGCCCGAGGAAGCCGTGGGCAACGCCAGCCAGTGCCTGCGCGCGGTTGACCTCGACGTCGCTCAAAGCGCTAACTGCATGATCAGATCACGGTCCACCTGGTTGCCCGTCTGGAAGGCGTAATCGCCGATATGGACGAAACCGTAGCGATCATAGAAGCGCTTGGCGCGCTCATTTTCCTCCCACACCGTGAGCACCAACGCCGTGGCACTTTGCGCGCGCGCGGTGTCGATCGCCCAGGCCATCAGCGTATGGGCGATGCCGCTGCCGTGGTAGCCGGTCGCGACATAAAGCTGGCTCAGCTGCAACGCGCCGGGCAGGATTGCGGGGTTGTCGAGCCAGAGCTGTGACAGCTTGATATAGCCGGCAATCTCATCGCCAGCGCAGGCCAGATGAAACTGGTGCGTTGGATCGACCAGATGCCGGAGCAGTGCGCCGCCCGGCCCATAGGCACCGGCGAGATAGAGCGCGAGATCTTCAGGGCTGGCTGAATGCTCGAAGGTTTCGAGCCAGATCTTGCGCGCCATGGGATCGAGCCGGGGGCCGTCGGCGGGGGTTGCGTCGCGGTAGGTGATGGGCGTGTCGGTCATGCAAAGCCTGCGGGTTGGGGCCATGTCGGGGCGGTGATCGCCAGTGCCTTGAACAAGCTACCCATCTGGTCGGGTGCGACAAGCCGATTGCGGTCCGCTTGCACCGCATTGCCGAGCGCTGCCGTCCGTGCATCGATGCCGAGTGCGACCAGCAGCGCGCCCTGATTGACAGGGCCGTGGGTGGCAGCACCGGCGGTTTGCGCGGCGGCAGCCAGCGTGGCGAAATCGACATGCGCGGTCAGATCATGCTCGCCGGGCGAATCGAACGGGTTGGTGAAGGTGCCCGCGCGCACCGCCTGCAGCGTCTCGCCAATGGCGGGGCCTTCATAGCCATAATCAATCGCCAGCATCGCGCCGCCCTGCCGCGTGATCCGCTGGGCGAGATCGCGCATGATTGCCACGCTGGCAGGGGACGTCTCGATGATCGAGCCTGGCGAGGCGTCGACCAGGCTCGGCGGGAGAATGGTGTCGGGCACTGCCTGGCCGGCAATCGGCAGGAACAGCGTGTCCTGGCAGGCAACAAGCCGCTCATGCCAGCCAACGGCGCCGCGCACTAATTGCCGGATCGGCAATGCATCGAAAAATTCGTTGGCGACGATGAGTAAGGGCCCATCGCCCGGCAGCGTCGAGACATCGTCATGCCATGTCGCGCCTGGAACTCGGTCGGCCTGCGCCGCACGCAAGGTCGGGCTGGTTTCCACGAAATGCACAGGCGGCGTCAGCCCTGCCTTGGTCATGGCGCGCAGCGCATCAGCGGCCAGCGTCCCGCGCCCGGGCCCGAGTTCGATATAGGCGGCGGCGGGCTTGCCTGCGCGGTCCCACAGATCGGCGAGCCACAGCCCGATCAGTTCACCGAACATCTGGCTGATTTCGGGCGCCGTCGTGAAATCAGTACCGAGCGGATCACGCGTACCGTAATAATGGGCGTTCGCCGCTGCCATATATTGCGCCACTGAAATCGGCCCGGCGAGCGTGATCGCGCGTGCCAGCCGATCAGCGAGCGGGCCGTCCGCGGTGGCGCCTGTCACCTCAGGCGACGCTTTCGCCGCCCGCAAATGGCTCGACGCGCTCACGACGGCCCTTGGAGGTAGCGATCAGATAGGCACCGCCCAGGATCATTGGTACGCACAGCCACTGGCCCATGTGCAGCCCGGTTTGCGATGCGAAGGCGCGGAGCTGCTCGTCGGGCTCGCGGAAGAATTCGACGATGAAACGCGCGACGCCGTAGCCTGCGAGGAAGATGCCGGTGAGCTTGCCGGGATCATAGCGCGCCTTGGTGCGCCAGAAGAAGAACCACAGCACGGCAAACAACGCCACGCCTTCGAGCCCGGCCTCATAGAGCTGGCTCGGGTGGCGGGCGATATCGTCGCCGGTGCGCGGGAAGATGATCGCCCACGGCGCATCGCTCGGCTTGCCATAGAGTTCGCCGTTCACGAAATTCGCGAGCCGGCCGAAGAACAGGCCGAACGGCACGGTGCAGGCAACAAAATCATGCACGCGCAGCCAGTTCAGCCCATTGGCGCGCGAAAAGATGATCAGCCCGATCGAGGTACCGATCACGCCGCCGTGAAACGACATGCCGCCATCCCACAGCCGCAAAATTTGGAGCGGGGTCAGCAGCATTTCGGGCGCGTAGAACAGCACATAGCCGATTCGCCCGCCGAGAATGATGCCAAGGGTGGCATAAAAGATCAGATCATCGGCGTGGCGCCGGGCCATCGGGGCGCCTGGCTGGGCGACCAGCTTGAGCAGATACCACCAGCCGACGATGATGCCGGCGATATAGGCGATCGAATACCATTTCAGGCTGAACCCGCCGATCGAGAAGATCGTGGGGTTCAAACCAAGGTCTTCGAAGCGAAGATGGGCATGTTGTGCGACGGTAGACAGGATCAAGGCTTTTCCCCAGGCTGCGGAGCTTCCATAAGGGCCCTTGGCGCCAAGACCAATAGGGAGAGAGATATGCCGACCGTGCTAGATCGTCGAATCGATGATGGCATCGCCGCGCTGACGGCGCTGGGCGGGCAAATGCCGGTCGTGCCGGTGGAGCTGGGCGGGCAGAGCTACCCGACCATCGCCGTCGCGCCGCCTGCGCTGACCTATTATTTTGCGCATTTCTGCACCGAACATGCCGACAAGACCTTCCTGGTATCAGGCGAGGAACGGCTTACTTTTGCCCAGACCTATGCGCTGGCGCAGCAGGCGGCGCGCGCGCTGGTCGATGGCTGCGGGGTGAAGCAGGGTGACCGGGTGGGGATTGCAATGCGCAACTCGCCCGCGTGGATCGCGCTCTATATGGGCATTACCATGGCCGGCGGGATCGCGACCCTGCTCAATGGCTGGTGGCAGACCGCCGAACTGGCCGAGGCGATCAACGATGTCGACTGCGGGCTGGTGTTTGCCGATGCGCCGCGCGCCCAGCGACTGTCGGAGGCAACCGGCGTAAACGCCGAGGTCATCGCGATCGATGACCGTTTGACCCTCGATCAAGCCCTGCAACCGCTGATCGCGCGTGGCGGCGGCGAGGCGACGATGTTGCCGATGCTGCGCGGCGACGACGATGCCACGATTTTGTTCACCAGCGGGTCGACCGGTCAGTCGAAGGGCGCGCTCTCCGATCACCGCGCCGTGACACAGGCGGTGTTCAACTATCTGGCGAGCGCGCTGATGATGCTGGGTATCTCGACCGAAGACGGTAACCCGGTGAAAACGCAGCATGCGACATTGCTCAATGTGCCGCTCTTCCATGTCACGGCCGAAGTGCCGGTATTTCTGCAGAGCTTTGCAATGGGTCGCAAGCTGGTGCTGATGCCGAAATGGGATGCCGAAGAAGCGATGCGGCTGATTGAGCGCGAGCAGGTGACCTATTTTGTCGGCGTGCCGCTGATGAGCTTCGAGATTCTGACGCACCCGCGCCGCAGCCAATATGATCTGTCCACCGTCACTGATTTCGCGGCAGGCGGCGCGCCGCGCCCGGTAGAGCATGTCCGCCGCATTGCCGAGGAGATGGGGGGGGCATCGCCACTGCTCGGCTACGGACTGACCGAAACCAATGGTGTTGGTTGCGGGAATTTTCGCAGCAATTACCTCGCCAAGCCAACGTCAACGGGCCGCGCTTCATTGCCGCTGGTCGACCTGGCGATCCTGGACGGTTCGGGCAACAAGGTGGCACAGGGCGAGCGCGGCGAGGTCGGCATCCGCTCGATCTGCAATTTCAAGGCATATTGGAACAGACCAGATGCCACGCGCGATGCCTTTACGGCCGATCGGTATTTCCTGACGGGTGACATCGGCTATCTCGATGCCGATGGGTATCTGTTCATCGTCGATCGCAAGAAGGACATCATCATTCGCGGTGGCGAGAATATCTCGTGCCAGGAAGTCGAATCGGCGCTGTATGACCACCCCCATGTTGCCGAAGCGGCGGTGTTCGGCCTGCCGGACGAACGCTTTGGTGAAGTGCCGGGTGCTGTTGTCCACATCCGTGCGGGTGAGGTGGTCGATGCAGAAACGCTGTGCGAATTCCTCGGCAACCGGATCGCGGCGTTCAAGGTGCCCAAGCGAATCTGGATCGCCGAGGCGCCGCTGCCCCGGCTCGGCACCGAGAAGATCGACAAGGTCTCGCTGCGTGCCAGTTATCGCCAGCTTTACGCGACCGAATCCGCTGCTGCCTGATCTGGCGCACAGCGATGCGCCGCGATAGAGCGGGGCAATGGCTTTGGGCGGGATCAACAAAAAGATAGACCGACGCACGCTGCTGATCGGCGGCGGCGCGGGCGCGGGGCTGTTCGTCGCCTGGGCGCTGTGGCCACGTAAATATCTGCCCAACCTGACCGCGGCGCCGGGCGAGACGATCTATGGCGCCTGGCTGAAGATTGGCGAGGACGGGCATGTCACGGTCGCCATTCCGCAGGCCGAACATGGCCAGGGCGTCTACACAACAATGCCGCAGATCGTGGCCGACGAGCTTGGTGCCGACTGGCGCACGGTTGGCGTCGAACCAGCGCCGCTCAACCCGCTTTACGCCAATGATCTTGGTGTCGCCGAGCTGTTTGAGGGCGTGTTCGCCAGCGTGCCCGAGGCGTTGAAGCACAGTCACGCCGCGCGCACCGCGCTGGTGCTGACCGCCGGGTCGAGTTCGATTCGCAATTTCGAGGGTGAGCTGCGCCATGCAGGCGCGGCCGCGCGGACATTACTCTGCAAGGCGGCGGCGCGGCGCTGGGGCGTCGAGTGGCAGTCCTGTGGGACGCAACAGGGTTTCGTCATCCACGACAAGCAGCGGCTCCGCTTTGGCGAACTGGCAGCAGCGGCAGCGCGCGAGAGCCTGCCGAGCGATGTGCCGTTGCGCCAAGGCGATAGCGGGCGGCTGTCGGGGCAATCGCTGCCACGGCTCGATGTGCCCGCCAAGGTCGATGGCAGTGCCAATTTCGCCGGGGATATCCGCCTGCCCGACATGCTCTATGCCTCGATCCGGCAGGGGCCGGTCGGCGATAGCCAGCTAACCCGGATCAATCGCGCGGCAGGGGAGCGGATTCGCGGCGTTATCGGGGTGGTCGAGACATCGGGCTGGGTCGCTGCCGTGGCGAATAACTGGTGGGCAGCCAACCGCGCGCTCGATGCCATGATTCCGCGTTTCGAGACCCGCGGCGCGCTGGTCAACAGCGACAGTATCGACGCCGCACTGGATGCAGCGCTCGCTGGGCCCGGCCAGCGCATGGCAGCGCTGGGCGATCTTTCTGCCGTGTTCAAGGGCGCACAGGTCGTGACGGCGGATTACCGTGTCGGACTGGGAGTGCATGCGCCGCTCGAGACGATGACAGCGACGGCAAGGCTCGACAATGGTCGGCTGGAGCTCTGGCTGCCGACCCAGGCGCCCGGCCTTGCTCGCTCTGCGGCAGCGGCCGCGATCGGCATCGCCGAGAGTTCGGTGATCATCCATCCAATGCTGATCGGCGGCTCGTTCGGCGCCAATCTGGAGCATCTGGTGGCCGAGCAGGCGGCTGTCCTGGCACAGCGGATGAAGCGCCCGGTCCAGCTTGTCTGGTCGCGCTATGAGGATCTGCTGCATGATCGCTATCGACCGCCTGCGCGTGGGCAGTTGAGCGCACGGCTTGGGCCCAATGGATCGATCATGGGCTGGCTGAGCAAGATTGCGGCGCCTGCGACCGGGCGGATGCTGGCTGACCGGCTGTCAGTGGGTGATCCGGCCGTGCATGCGGCGCTGGCGCTGGAAGGCAAGGGCGATCCCTATGCCGTAGCCGGCGCGCTGCCTTTTTACCGTTTTCCGAGCTATGCGATCGACCATCATCCCGCCGAAATCGGTGTGCCGACAGGGCATTGGCGATCGGGCGCCCACAGCTACACCGCCTTTTTCACCGAATGTTTCCTCGACGAACTGGCGCACGTGGCTGGCACCGAGCCGTTGTCATTTCGCGTTTCGATCACTGGCGAGCCCCGGCTCGTGCGGTGCCTGTCGACAGCGGCGGCGCTGGGCGGCTGGGAGGGCGGCGTGCCCGGCAGCGCGCAGGGCATTGCCTGCCACAGCTTTCGCGGCAGCCACATCGCGGTGCTGGCCGAAGCGCATTTCGAAGATGGCCAGCGCCCGGTAGTCGACCGGCTCGTCGCGGCGGTCGATTGCGGGCGGCAGATCAACCCGGACATCGTGCTGCAGCAGATCGAAAGCGGGCTCATCTTCGGCATGGCAGCGGCGCTGGGGGGATCAACCGGCTTTACCGAAAATGTGGCGGACGCGCGCAGCTTTGATGATCTGAACCTGCCTCGCCTCGCCGATACGCCGGATATCACGATCGAACTGATCCGCAGCGAAGCCGATCCCGGCGGCGTCGGCGAGCTGGCGGTGCCGCCGGTGGCGCCGGCCATCGCCAATGCGCTTCAGGCAAGCGCGGGCTTCCGTTTGCGGCGGTTGCCGTTTACCGCGAACGGCGAATGATGCTGCCGCCTGACCATCCACCGATTCCGCGCCGCAAGCTGGGCGTGCTGCTGACCAATCTGGGCACGCCCGATGGGCCCGACACTCGGTCTGTGCGGCGCTATCTGGCGGAATTCCTGTCGGACCGGCGGGTGGTCGAGATTCCGCCGTTGTTGTGGCAGCCGATCCTGCGCGGGATCATCCTCAATACCCGTCCGCAAAAGTCGGCCGAGGCCTATGCCCAGGTCTGGGGGCCGGACGGATCCCCGCTGGCCGCGATCACCAAGGCGCAGTCGGCGGCACTGCAGGGGGCCTTCGGGCCCGACGTAATGGTCGATTGGGCGATGCGTTACGGCAAGCCATCAATCCCAGACAGGCTGACGGCGATGAAGGAGGCTGGGTGCGACCGCATCCTGCTGGCGCCGCTCTATCCGCAATATTGCGGTGCGACGACGGGGACGGCGAACGACAAGGCGTTCGGAACGCTGATGAAGATGCGGTGGCATCCCGCCCTGCGCACGCTGCCGCCCTATTTCGACGATCAGCATTATATCGGCGCGCTGCAGCATTCGATCGAAGAGGGGCTGGCGCGGCTTGATTTTGTGCCGGATGCGCTGGTCGTCAGCTTCCACGGTATGCCGGTACGCACGCTGGAGATGGGCGATCCCTATCACTGCCATTGCCAGAAGACCGGGCGGTTGCTGGGCGAGGCGTTGGGGCGTGAGGTGATCGTTACCTTCCAGTCGCGCTTTGGCCGTGCCAAATGGCTTGAGCCAGCGACCGACGATACGCTGGAGGCGCTGCCTGAGCGCGGGATCAAGAAGATCGCGATCATCGCGCCGGGCTTTTCTGCCGATTGCCTTGAGACGCTGGAGGAACTGGCGATCCGCGGGCGCGAAAGTTTTCAGCAGCAAGGCGGCACGCATTTCGCCTATATCCCCTGTCTCAACGATAGCCCGCACGGCATCGACATGCTGCGCGCCCTGATCGCGCGTGAACTTGAAGGCTGGCAGGTCTAGGCCTAGGCTCTGGTTAATAAAAAAACGTCTAGGAGAGAGATATGGCACGCGTCGCAATTGTAACCGGCGGAACCCGCGGCATTGGCGAGGCGATCAGCCTGGCGCTCAAGGACATGGGTATGACCGTTGCTGCCAATTATTGCGGCAATGACGAACGGGCCAAGGAATTCACCGACCGCACCGGCATCGCTGCGTTCAAATGGGACGTCGCCGATTATGACGCCTGCCAGGCCGGCTGCGCCGATGTCGTGGCAGCCCTTGGCCCGGTTGATGTGCTCGTCAACAATGCCGGCATCACGCGCGACGGTACGATCATGAAGCTGACCTATCAGGCGTGGAAAGAGGTGATCGACACCAATCTGGGCGGGTGCTTCAACATGGCCAAGGCAGTGTTCCCGGGCATGCGTGACCGCAAATGGGGCCGGATCGTCAACATCGGATCAATCAATGGCCAGGCCGGACAATATGGCCAGGTCAACTATGCCGCCGCCAAATCGGGAATCCACGGCTTTACCAAGGCGCTGGCGCAGGAGGGTGCCAAGGCGGGGGTGACGGTGAACGCGATCGCGCCGGGCTATATCGACACCGACATGGTGGCTGCCGTGCCTGCCGATGTGCTGGAAAAGATCGTGGCGAAAATTCCTGTGGGCCGGCTCGGCCAGGCGATGGAAATTGCACGCGGCGTTGCGTTTCTGTGTTCTGACGATGGCGGGTTCGTGACGGGCTCTACGCTATCGATCAATGGCGGACAGCATATGTACTGATGTGTCTGCGCCGGTGAGCCGCAGGCACACGGCCCGGCACAGCCCACACGCCGGCCTGTGCGGACCAAAGCTGTTCGACGGCGACTTTGCCATCGCGTTTCATGATCCTAGACAGACCAAAGGCCGGCCCTCCTCGCGGAAGACCGGCCTTCGCCCTCGATACGCTACGCGAGGGAACTGAGACTAGCGGTAGTTGCGGCAACCATTGTCGCCGCCGCGCTCGATAGCGCGACCAGCAAGGGCGCCACCGATGCCGCCAAGAAGCGCGCCTGCCGTGCGATCACCGCGACCGGCTATCGAATTGCCGAGCAAGCCGCCGGCAATGGCACCAAGCAGCGCGCCGCCCGTGCCGTCATTGCAGCGGCGATTGTCGCGATAATTGCGACGGGGGCGACGGTTGTCGTAGCGGTCGCTGTAGCGATCGTCATACGCCTGATTATAGCCGTTGTTGTAACCGCCATTGTCATAATAGCCGTTGTTATACTGATCACCGCGATAGCCATCCTGATAACGCTGATCCTGGCGATAATCGCGGCGGTGATCCTGCGCGGAAGCGGCCGACACCGGGACCAGAGCACTGGCGCTCATGGCGAGAGCGACGCTTGCGAGCGACAATTTCTTCAACATGATCATTCTCCTCATCAGCCCCTGTTCGGGCGTCATGCCGATCTTCGACAGTGACGCTTATGGAGGAGGGCGATTGACCCGATCCTGAATGTCTCTGTTATCGTGTGTTCATCGTGTTCAGGGCTTTCGCCTAGCGGTGGCGCGGGTAAGGGTCTTGGCATGCGGCTGCTGCGACACCCCATAATATTTGTTGTCTTTCTGGTGCTGCTGCTTGTGCCAAGCTGGTCCACCCAGCCACGCCTGCCGTTGCTGGGGGATGAGGCGCGCTTCACGGCGACCCCGGTCATGCTCGTGCGCGGCAGGCCGACGGCGCGGCGATTGGGCGCGCTGGTGTTCGAGCGCGGTTATCGATTACGCAGCGCCGATCCTGCCTTTGGCGGTTTTTCCTCGCTATTCGTTGAGGACGACCGGTTCACGCTGCTGAACGATGGCGGCAATTTCATCACCTTTCGTCTCGATTCGCATGGCGCGCTAAGCGATCGCCGGTCCGGCGCCTTGCCGGGCGGACCCGGCATAGGCTGGGACAAGAGCGACCGAGACAGCGAATCGATGACGCGCGATCCTAAAACCGGCGCGATCTGGGTAGGGTTTGAAAACAGCAACGAGATCTGGTGCTACCGACCGGGGTTCACCAGCGTGCTACGCCATGCCGCCCCGCGCGCGATGCACAAATGGCCGACCAATGGTGGCCCTGAGGCAATGGTCAGGCAGGCGGACGGCAGTTTCCTGGTGCTGAGCGAAACCGGGCGATGGCCCAAAAGCAAGGGGCATGCCGCGCTATTTTATGCGACCGACCCGACCCGACTGCCGCGCAAGGGGTATCGCTGGAGCTATCTGCCGCCGCTTGGCTTTTTTCCAACCGACATTGCTCAACTGCCCGACGGTCGCATGCTGTTGCTCAACCGGCAGTTCAACCTGCTCAGGGGATTTCGCGTTACAATGACTGTGATTGACCCCCGTGCCATTGCCCCCGGCAAGACGGTGGTGGGGCGCGAAATTGCACGATTCGCACCGCCGGTGCTGCATGACAATTTCGAAGGAATCGCCGTAGTGCGCGAAAAGGATGGCGGCACCGCGATCTGGATCGTCTCGGACGATAACCAGTCAGTGTTCCAGCAAAGCCTGTTGCTGAAATTCCGTCTCGACGATGCACGGATGGCCGCGCATCGCCACTAGACGAAAATTCAGGCGGCGGTTGCGGCCGGTGCGAGCTTCTTCTGAACGTCGCGCTTCAGGCGGCGTGCCTTGAGCGAGAGCTTGTCATCGGTGGTCTTGACCAGCCAATTGTCCAGCCCGCCAACATGCTCGACCGAACGCAGACCGTTGGTCGACACACGCAGCTTTACGCTGGTGCCCAGCGCGTCCGACATCAACGTCACATTCTGCAGATTCGGCAGAAAGGTCCGCTTGGTCTTGTTGTTGGCGTGGGATACGTTGTTACCCACCTGCCGGCCCTTGCCGGTCAGCTCGCAAATGCGCGACATCACTAAAATTCCTGAATTCTGGTTGCCCGGAAAGAGGGGGCGGATACCCAGTTAAGGCGGTGCCGTCAACCGATTCACGGTTTGCCATGAAACTAACCACGATCTCGCGGCGTTATTACGCTATCGATTCGAGATACACATAGGGAGAATATGATGCGCGCTTTGTTGGTTCTTGTGGGGCTTGCCGCCCTTGTCGTCGTTGGCGCCTGGGCGCTTGGGCTGGTCAGCATCGACCAGAGCAAGGTGGCACAGGCCCCGTCGTTGAAGCTGGAAGGCGGCCAAGCCCCTGAATTCACGGTTAATATGGCAAAGATCGAATTGGGTACCGAGAACAAGACGATCGAGGTCCCCACTGTCGGCACCAAGCAGACGACGATCGCGGTGCCGACCATGACGATGGAAAAGCCGGCCAATGCACAGGCGGAGGCGAAATAAGCATGTCTGCCCGCGCCAACGCCGGCACCATTGCAGCAGCAGTCTTGCTGCCGCCGCTTGGGGTGTATCGCGACAGCGGCGCGGGCGTCGATTTCGCCATTGCCTGCGGGCTGACTCTGCTCGGTTTTCTGCCCGGCGCGGCATTTGCGCTGATTCGGGTGCTTGGCCCCAAACCAGGCGCGGCATTGCCCGGCTAGCAAAACGGCCAGGGATCGGCGCATAAGCAGGCATGTTCCGCTTGCCCGATCCAATGCGTTTGGCGCTAGACGCAGCACGCGACGCGGCGGCGATGGGCGAAGTGCCCGTCGGCGCCGTTGTCGTGTCTGGCGGCAAGGTGATTGCGACGGGGGCCAACGCGCCGCGATCAACCAATGACCCCACCGCCCATGCCGAGATCGTGGCGATCCGCGCGGCTGCGCTGGCGCTGGGGCGCGACCGGCTCGATGGGTGCGATCTGTGGGTGACGCTTGAGCCCTGTGCGATGTGTGCCGGTGCCATTGCTCATGCCCGGATCGACCGGCTCTATTATGGTGCCGATGATCCCAAGGGGGGCGCCGTCGCACATGGCCCGCGTTTCTTCGGTCAGCCGACCTGCCACCATCGTCCAGAGGTTTATCCGGGCATCGGCGAAGGCGAAGCCGGGGCGCTGCTCAAGCGGTTTTTTGCCGACAGGCGCTGAGCTGGATGCGATTATTTGACAGCGTTGTTGTGCAGCGCGGCGATTCGCGGCAAAGGGCGGGGTAGCGCCATGACCCCGCTTCCCCCCTTTCCCTGGATAGACGTCGCGATCATCGCGGTGCTGGTTATCGTCAACGGCGTCTTCGCGATGTCGGAGCTGGCTATTGTCTCGTCTCGCCGCGCGCGCCTGGAAGCCATGGCCCGCGCCAATGTGCGCGGCGCGAGGGCAGCGATCGAGCTGGCGGCGGACCCAGGCAAATTCCTGTCGACGACGCAAATCGGCATCACACTGATCGGCATTATCGCGGGTGCCTATTCGGGTGCCAGCCTTGGCGCGCCTGTCGGTGCGCGGCTGGCGTGGATGGGGATGGCTGCAGACACGGCACAGACGGTGGGGTTTGTGACCGTCATCGGCATCACGACGTTTGCCTCGCTCGTCATTGGAGAGCTTGTCCCCAAGCAGATCGCGCTTCGGGCGCCGGAGCCGATTGCTGTCATCATGGCGGTGCCGATGCAGTGGCTGGCCGTGGCGACCGCGCCGGTGGTGTGGCTGCTTGATTCGACGAGCGCGGGCTTGTTCTGGCTGATGCGGCTCCAGCGCGAATCGCAGGATCATGTGACGGCGGAAGAGCTGCACATGATCGTCGCTGAAGCATCGAAATCGGGCGTGATCGAGGAGCATGAGCGCTCGATCATCTCAGGCGTGGTGCGCCTGGCTGATCGCCCGGCGCGCGAGGTAATGACGCCGCGCACCGATATCGAATGGCTGGACGTCGATCTGGACGAGGCGGGCATCCGCGCGGCGCTGATGGCGGCCACGCATACCCGCCTGCCGGTAGCGGAAGGATCGGTCGATTCGCTGATCGGCGTGGTGCAGGCGCGCGATATCGTTGCCGCCGTTTTTGCAGGTGAACCGCTGAGCCTACGAAAGCTGATGCGCAAGGCACCAGTGGTGCTCGATCAGCTCGATGCGATGGATGTGCTCAACGCACTCCGCCGTGCCGAGGTGCCGATGGCACTGCTGCACGACGAATATGGTCATTTCGAAGGGATCGTAACCCCGGCCGATCTGCTGTCCGCCATTGCTGGCGAATTCGCCTCGGATGCCGATCCCGATGATGCCCCCAATGTTGTCGAGCGCGACGACGGGTCGTTGCTGGTCGCCGGGCAGATGGCGGCGGATGCGCTTGCCGACCGGCTGGGTATCGATCTGCCCGAGGACCGCGACTATGCCACTGTGGCCGGGCTGGCGCTGTCGGTGTTCCGGCATCTGCCGGGCGAGGGCGAGAGCTTTATAGAACAGGGCTGGAAATTCGAAGTGGTCGACCTTGATGGTCGCCGGATCGACAAGCTGCTGGTCAGCGTCGCCAAGCGCGGCGATTAACCGCCGAGCTTGCCGAACGCGGCCTCAAAACCCTTCACATCGCCAGCCGCCAGTAACTTCGCCTGCTCGATCCAGCGATCGCGCGTCATACGCCCGGTGAAGGCGCCCATCTGCGCATCGATCGCATCGGCTTCCGACGCGGACAGCGCGGCCAGCTGGTCGACGGTCGTGATCCCCAGCTCGCCGAGCCGAGTGGCAGCCTTGGGGCCAAGGCCTTTCAGCACGGAGACGGGGCGACCTTCCCCGATTGCTTCCATCGCCCCTTGCGGGAGGCGCTCGGGCGCGGGTGGTGGGGCAATAGGCGGTGCGAGCGGCCGATCCCCACCAGCCGACGCTTCCGCCGCGTCTGTGCCATCGGCTGCCATCTCACTCGCCTTGATCGGCGCGTGCCCGGCAAGGGCTGCATGTTCTTCGGACACTGCCACTTCATGCGCCTTGGCGCGGCGACGGGCCGCCCCCCAGACGATGATGGCGATGGCAGAAACGATGCCGATGGCAATCAACACCAGGGTTGTCGTGGTAATGGGTCCGGCGGCGGCGGACGCTGTCGCACTGGTCAGCATCATCATCCAAAGGCTCCTGTGGTCAACTGCTTGGGTCTATGCATAGACTGCATGCCGCCGTCGTCCAGCCGATCACGCCCGTTCGCGCGCAATCTCGCGCCAGCCGATGTCGCGGCGACAAAAGCCGGTGGGGAAATCGATCGCCTCAACCGCGCGATAGGCAGCGGCTTGCGCGTCCGCCACGCTCGATCCCAGCGCCGTCACCGCCAAGACGCGTCCGCCACTGGCGACAAGCCTGTCGCTTTCGACGCGCGTACCGGCCTGGAAGACCTTTGCGCCGCCTGCTTCCGCTGCCGCGATACCGCTGATTGCGCCGCCCGATTCCGGCTCGGCGGGATAGCCGTTGGCGGCCATCACTACCGTCAGCGCCACGTCGCTCGAAAAAGTGGGCGCGTGGCAGTTCGCCAGTCCACCCGCAGCAGTAGCACGCATGAGTTCAAGCAAGTCGCTTTCCAGCCGCATCATCAGCACCTGACATTCGGGGTCGCCGAAGCGGGCATTATATTCAATCAGCTTGGGACCACCTGTCGTCAGCATCAGGCCCGCATAAAGCACACCGGAAAAAGGCATGCCTGCCGCTGCCATTGCCTTTACCGTCGGTGCGATAATGGTTTCGATTGCCTGTGTCTCGAGCGCCGGGCTCAAGACGGGGGCGGGGCTATAAGCCCCCATGCCGCCGGTGTTCGGGCCGGTATCGCCGTCGCCGACGCGCTTGTGGTCCTGCGCTGAGCCGAAGGGCAGGATGGTGGTGCCGTCGGTCAGGACGAACAGGCTGGCCTCTTCGCCTTCCAGAAATTCCTCGATCACCGCATCGCCGCCGGTTTTGCCGAACATGCCGACAAGCGCGGCTTCAGCTTCTTCCCGGCTAGTGGCGATCGTCACACCCTTGCCAGCGGCAAGGCCGTCAGCCTTGATGACGACGGGCAAGCCGAAGTCATCAAGCGCGGCTAACGCGCCATCATGCGAGGTAACGCGAGCATAGCGCGCGGTTGGGATCTTGGCGCGCTTGCACAGATCCTTGGTGAAGCCTTTCGACCCTTCCAGCTGTGCTGCCTTCTGATCGGGCCCGAACACCCCTATCTTCATTGTGCGCAGATTGTCGGCGAGCCCGTCGACGAGCGGGGCTTCCGGCCCGATCACCACAAGCTCGATCGAATTGCGCAGGCAAAAATCGATGATGGCGCGGTGATCAGTCGGCTGAATGGGGGCGATTGTCGCATGTTGGGCTATGCCGGGGTTGCCCGGTGCGGCATAGAGAGTCGTCAGGCCCGGCGATTGCGCCAGCTTCCATGCCAGCGCATGCTCGCGGCCGCCCGATCCGATCAGCAGGACGTTCATGTCAGATATTTTCCCCGATGATGCCCCAGAACAGGTCGGCACGCGGCTGGTAGCCGAGACGGTCCCCGGCGACAATGCCGCTCCCTTGGGGGTCAGCGAACTGTCGGCCAAGCTAAAGCGCTTTGTCGAGGGTGAATTCGGCCATGTCCGGCTTCGGGGAGAAATCTCGGGCTATAAGCGTGCGGTATCGGGCCATGTGTATCTCGCGCTGAAGGATGACGGCGCGGTGATCGATGGGGTGATCTGGAAGGGGGCGGCGAACGCGCTACCCTTTACCCCGCAGGACGGCATCGAGGTTATCGCTACCGGCAAGCTCACCACCTATCCGGGCCGGTCGAAATACCAGATCGTGATCGACCGGATGGAACTGGCGGGCGAGGGCGCGCTGATGGCGCTGCTCGAAGGGCTGAAGGCTAAGCTGGCCGGGGAGGGCCTGTTCGATCCTGCGCGCAAGATGCCATTGCCGTTCTTGCCGCGCACCATCGGCGTCGTGACCTCGCCAACCGGGGCGGTGATCCGCGACATCCTCCACCGGTTGGCGGACCGTTTCCCCAGCCATGTCATTGTCTGGCCGGTCGCGGTGCAGGGCGAGGCGGCGGCAGGGCAGATAGCCGCTGCCGTGCGCGGGTTCGATGCGTTGCCTGCTGATGGGCCAGTGCCGCGCCCCAATCTTGTCATCGTCGCGCGCGGCGGCGGGTCGATCGAGGATCTCTGGGCGTTCAACGAAGAGGTGGTCGTCCGCGCGATTGCCGAATGCGGCATTCCGATCATCTCAGCCGTCGGGCATGAAACCGACACCAGCCTGTCCGATTTCGCCGCTGATCTGCGCGCGCCAACGCCGACTGCGGCTGCGGAAATCGCGGTGCCGGTGCGCACGGATCTGATCGCCACCGTTGCTAGTCATGCCGCCCGCGCCGAGCGCTGCGTCCGGCGCTATCACGAGCGCGCGCACGAGCGGCTGATGGCGCTGGTACGCGTAATGCCCAGGCGGGAGGCCTTGCTCGGGCCGCAGCGGCAACGCGCCGATGATCTTGGTGCCCGGCTTGATCGTGCGCTTGAGGGGCGGGTGGTGCGCGGGCGAGCCCAGCTCGACCGGGCCGGCGCAGTGCTGCGCCCGGCGATGCTCGAGCGCCAGATGGCCGCTGCGCGCGACCGGCTGGCGCGCACCGGGCAGTTGCTCGATGCGGTCAACCCTAGTGGCCTGCTCAAGCGCGGCTATGTGTTGGTGGAGGCGCGCGGCGGCGGGGTGGTGACGAGTGCCGCCGCTGCCCGTAAGGCAGGCGCATTGTCGCTCCACTTCGGCGACGGGCAGGTCGATGCGCGGGTTGAGCGCTCAAGCCCTCCGGCCTATGACAGGCCAAAGGCGGAACAACCCAAGCTGTTGTGAGCCATATGATATAATGTGTGCCCGGCGATTGGTTGGGCGGGTGTTTGAGAAAGCCAGGCCATGTTGATGTCCAATACCGATCGCGCCGCCAAGCTGCATTATATGGCGAACAGTTTTCGGGTGCTGTCGCCCGGCGACCATGTCGATTGCGCGGTGACGGGAGAGCGCATTCCGCTCGACGAACTGCGTTATTGGAGCGTCGCGCTGCAACAACCCTTTGCCAGCGCGGCGATCGCGATGGCCGCGATGACACCGGCATGAGGCGCACAAGGCGGTGGCTTGCCGGCATCGCCGTTCTGGTGGTGCAGGGCAGTTGCATTGCACCAGCCGCGCAGCGCGCGCCCCTCCCCCGCCCCGATGTCCGCCCCGATGTTCAGCCGGTCGCTGCTCCGGCAACGCCAGTCGCCAAATCCCCGGCGCGCTTCCAGCTGACAGGGCCGTTGGTTCAGGGAGGCGCCGTTCTTGGCACCGCGCCCAAGAACACGACCTTGCTCAGCTTCAACGGCGCATCGGTGCCGCTCACGCCTGATGGGCGCTTTTTGATCGCCTTTGATCGTGATGCACCGGAAACCGCTACCCTGCTGGCGACGCTCGAAAACGGGACGCAGGTCAGCGAAACCTTGTCGATTGCGCGGCGCGCCTGGAACATCGAGCGGCTCAACACGCTCCCCAAATACGCCCAGCCGACCGAAGAGTTTAATCGCCTGCGCCCGGCCGAATTGGAGCAGATCAACGCCGCCCGGCGAATCAGCGTTACTTCAGCTGGATGGCAGCAAGCTTTTTTGTGGCCCGTTGTGGGACGGCTGTCAGGGATGTTCGGCGCCCAGAGGATTTACCAGAACGGCGAAGCGGGCAGTTATCACTCGGGCAGCGACATCGCTCAGCCCGCTGGCACCCCGGTTATCGCGCCCGCCGACGGGGTCGTTATTCTGGCGGCGGACCACCCCTTCACGCTCGAAGGTAATCTGCTGATGATCGATCACGGGATGGGCCTCAATAGTGCCTTCCTTCACCTGTCGCGGATCGACGTGCGGGTGGGTGAAACGGTAAAGCGCGGCCAACGCATCGGCGCTGTGGGCATGACCGGACGGGCGACCGGACCACATTTGCACTGGAGCCTCAAATGGCGCGATAGCCGGATCGATCCGCTGTTGCTCGCGGGGCCCATGCCGGCGGTGCAATAGCAGAGACGGCCCCACCGAACTGGGGCCGAACTGGTGCCGAACCGGCGCCAAGCCTGGCTGGCCGATTAGCGAACGCGGTTGACCTGAACATAACGGCTGCCGGCGATGCTCGCGCGGTAACTGCCTAGCGCACCACGCGTAATCTTGATCGTATCGCCGTCGCTGGGCGGATATCGGCCCAGCGATTCACTCATGCGCCAAACCGTGCCATCATCGAGTGTCAGCGAGAAAAGCTGCTGCCCAGCAAGCCCGGTTTTGACTATTTTCGCTGTGATTTCCTGTATTTCCGGCTCGCTAGTTTCATCCGCCTTGCCGAACAGATTGATGTTGGGCAACGCAAAGCCAAAGAGGGAGCGGTGCGCCTTCCTTACCTCGGCGCGGTCAACCACGACGATGGACTTATTCTCCTGTGCGGTCACCAGCGCGGCCGCCGTCCGGTCAAAGCAGGCCAGTCGCTGGGCTGGCTCGGCAATTGCCCGGCAGGCAGTCAACTCACCAACCACCCGGGACGCGCCGTCGTCAGTGGACTGATCCACTGGCGCGGCGTTGGCGAGGGCCGGAAAGGTCAGTGAAAGACAGGCAGCAAGTGAAACAACGAAGCGCACATCAAGTCTCCCACGATTGCGATCGGTATTGCCCGGCCATCCCTTTGTGACAAGCCCCCAGACTGCTGGTGTATTAGTGTATTAATACAACAATGATGTTGCAGTTTTATCACGTCCCGCCCTAAAATTTAGCCTGTAACGTTTCAGCATTGCTGCTGCAATCTTACCGACTTTATAACCCGTCTATCCGCAGGAGACCCGGGTTGGGTGCGCCTCGATACCATCCGGCTGTGTTTAGCCTCGAAAAGGGGGAAAAGATGAAGTCCAATTTCCGCAATAGTTTACTGGCATCCACGCTGCTGATCGGCGCTTCGGCGATTGCGTCACCGGCACTTGCTCAGTCAGCGCCGCCACCGGCAACGTCGGAAGACTCGTCAGACGCCATCGTCGTTACCGGTTCGCGCATTGCGCGCCCCAGCCTCGACACTGCGGCGCCGCTTGCCGTCGTTTCGGCCGAAGAGTTCAAGCTCAGCGGCACGGTCAACGTTGAGCAGGTCATCAACGTCCTGCCGCAGGTCATCCCTGGCACGACCGCCTTTTCGAACAACCCAGGTGGCGGCGTCGCAACGCTCAACCTGCGCGGCCTCGGCACCAACCGCAACCTGGTGCTGGTCAACGGCCGCCGCTGGATGTTCTATGATACCTCACAGGTCGTCGATCTGAACACGATTCCAAGCTTCCTGCTCGAAGGCGTTGACGTCGTCACCGGCGGCGCATCGGCAGTGTACGGTTCGGACGCGCTCACGGGCGTCGTCAACTTCCGTCTCCGCAACAACCTGACCGGCTTCGAAGCTGGCGCGCAGTATTCGGTCACCGAGAGTGGTGATGGCCCGCGCTTTGAAGGCAATGTCGCGTTCGGTTCGGACATCGGCGACGGCCGCGGTCACATCACGGCCTATGCAGAATATTATCGTCGCGATGCCATCTTCCAGGGCCAGCGCGATTTCTCGCGTTTCGCTCTTGCAGACAACGGTTCGGGCGGCTTCACAGCTGGCGGCTCGTCGACCATTCCTGCTGGTCGTTTCTCGGCTCCGGCAACCTCGACGGTCAATGGCGTTGCGCTCAATCGTGGCGCGGGCACGATCTTCAACGGCCTTGGCGGCACCTATGACAACGGCACCTCGTCGCTCCGCCCTTACGTAACGGCCAACGACATCTACAACTTTGCGCCGGTGAACTATCTGCAGGTCCCGCAGGAGCGCTACCTGCTCGGCGCCTATGCCGATTATGAGATCAACGACTATGCAACGGCTTATGCCGAAGTGTCGTTCGTCAACAACCGCGTCAGCAGCGTTCTGGCAGCAACGCCGGTAACCGGCAGCTACAATGTCAACATTGCAGCAGTCTCGCCGTTCCTGTCGGCAGCTGACCAGGCGTCCTTGCGCCAGCTTGATGCCAATGAAACGGCAATCAATCTTGCCCGTGCTGGCAATGGTCAGGGCCCTCTGTTCACGGGCGCAGCGGCTGCTGCGAACGCGACTGGCGTCGTGCAGCTCGCGATCAACCGTCGTATCGTTGAAACCGGCGGTCGCGTGAACCTTGACGAACGTAACGCCTTCCGCGTGCTGTTCGGCCTCAAGGGCGACATCGGCGAAACCGGCCTGAAGTATGACGCTTATTACAGCTATGCCCGTACCCGGAACGCCAACATCCAGCAGGGCAACATCTCGCGCTCTGCTTTCCAGCGCGGCCTCGATGGTACCGATGCTGCAATCGACATCTTCGGCCCCGGCACGCTGAGCCCAACGTCGGTGCGGCAGATCTCGATCATTGCCCAGAACAACGACATCTCGACGCTCCAGGTGGCGACGGGCTCGATCAGCGGTGAGCTGTTTGACTTTGGTTGGGGTGGTGGCCCGATCGGCTTTGCTGTCGGCGGCGAATATCGTCGTGTGGCATCGCAGTTCGTGCCGGATACGGCGCTTTCTTCGGGCGATGTTATCGGCTTCAACGCTGGCAACCCCACCTCCGGCAGCTATGACGTGAAGGAAGGCTTCGGCGAACTTCGCGTGCCAATCGCAGCGGGCAAGCCCTTCTTCTACAGCCTCGAATTCAATGCGGCGGGCCGGTATTCGGATTACTCGCTGTCATCGATCGGCGGCGTTGGCACCTATGCCTTCGGCCTGGAATGGGCACCGATCCGTGACATCAAGTTCCGCGGCCAGTATTCGCGCGCTGTTCGTGCACCGAACGTCGGTGAATTGTTCGGTGGTCTGCAGACTGGCTTCCCGACTGTTACCGATCCCTGCACCACTGCAGCAGCGCTTGCTGCTGGCGGCCTGCGGAACACCTGCATCGCGACCGGCGTGCCTGCGGCCAACCTTGGCCAGGGCGTTCCTTCCACGCTGCAGCCAAACACGCAGATCCAGGCACAGTTCGGTGGCAACCCCAATCTGAATGCTGAAGCGTCGACCTCCTACACCTTTGGTGCGGTGCTGCGCCCAAGCTTCATCCCGCGTCTGTCGGTCACGATCGATTACTTCAACATCAGCATCGGTAATGCGATTGCAACGGCGGGTGGCGGCGTCGCCAACATCCTCAACCTTTGCTACAATGTGTTCCAGGATCCGAACAACGGCTTCTGCCGCCTGATCACGCGCAACACCGGTACGGGTGCACTCGACGGCCAGATCAACTCCAACGGTCAAGCAGCGGTT
>JBBQHG010000002.1:0-44174 GCA_038323755.1 Sphingomonadales bacterium | reverse complement strand
GATTCGCGCGCCATCATCGTGCCGATCGATCCAAGCAACAAAACATAGATTATGGCGATGACGGTATCGATCTGCCCGCTTGCCTGAAGCAGCTGAAATATCTTCGCGCCGACAAATGACCCAATGATGCCGCCGGCGACCAGCACCCCGCCCATTTTAAAATCGACGCCGCGTCTGCGAAGATGGGCGAACACGCCCGATACGCTGGCGCCAGTGACCTGGCTGGCGGCAGACGCGGCCGCAACGGTTGGCGGGATGCCATAGACGATCAGTAACGGGGTCGTCAGAAATCCGCCGCCAACCCCAAACATGCCCGACAGCAGGCCAACGCCGCCGCCGAGCAAGACGATCACGAACGCGTTCACGCTCAGATTGGCAATGGGCAGATAAACGTCCATGGGCCTAACCGCGATATCCCTTTCCCGCCGTTTGCGGAAGCGCCGACTGGCTGTTGTTAAAAATCAGCCCCGATCGAAAGCGCTGGACCCGAACCCGGTCGGGCGTTGCCCGCCACCCGCTGTCGCCAATCAAGCGCCAGTCGGATATGCTCGCTGCGGATCGGCAGACGCAGGCCGATAGATGGCCCCAGGTCGAGCCTTGCAGCACCCGGCTGAATGGCGCCCCAGCCCCCCAGCCCCAGATCAAGCGTGGCGCCTTCGATCTTCGCAATTTGTCGGTTGAGCCGCACCGCGCCGTCGGCATAGCCGATCGCCTGCCGACGCTTGATAACGCCCGCCTGGCCATAGCCCTCCAGGCGAAAGCGATAGGGGATATCGGTCGGGCCGAAACCACCAACGATGCCAATTGCGGGTCCACTACCCGTGCCGTCGACCGCCAGACGTTGCTCTGCGATCAACCGCACCGGCAGCCGTGTCGGTCGCCACTCGACGCCAATCGCGCCTTCTTTTCCACCGCCGACGAGCGGGGTCGCGAACCGCCCGACGAGCGCTACACGACGCGCAGAGCCCAGCGCATAGGCAAGGCGCCCTCCAGCCTGGCTACCGCCAATCTGCCCGGTCGCCAGGCCAGCGCCAATACCGCGCCCATCTCGCGCGATCATCCAGAAGCTGGCGGACCAATGCGTCGTTGAGGGCGCCTGCGGACCAAGTGACGCAGGGAAATCGGCGGACAGGGCGATTGCCGCATCATCAAGTTTCCCGGGATCGTCGATCGTCTCAGTGAAAGTGGTAACCGCCGCTGGGGCGCGTTCGGTTCTGATCGGATCGGCATGCGGCCATTGGTGGATTGTTTGCTGATATTTTGGTCGCGGTGCGGCCGCTCGGACAGGCATTGTTGGTTTCGCGGCATGCGCTGGAACGTTGAGTTTGAATGGGGTCATGGGCATATAAGGGGTCGCCGCTGGCGCCCGAAATCGCAAAGATTGGACCAGCGCTGTAGGCGGCACACCGGGCCGGAGCATCGCCAATCGCAACAGCATCCAGCCGCAGATGATGATAATGAGAAAGCGCAACGGTTCTCCCGGTCTTTTCATATCGGACGATCGCGCGCGGCGGCGCCAAGACGATGTGGCCCGCCAACCTCACTGGGAAAAACATGGGCGGTCTTGTCCCAAAGCAACGCTGCCCCGCCCAGCATGGAGATATACCGCGTCAGCGCGCGGCGTGCAGCGAGAAGGGCAATGATATTGCCTACCAAGGCGCGTGGGAGCGACCACAGCCCTTCGCGCCAGCCATAGGCAGCTGTCGTAAAACTGGCGCGCACCGCCAGTCGCCAACCAAGTAACGCCACGTTGGCGACGAGCGCTGTCTGTGGAATGGATATTGGCACGACAGGCGTATCGGCAATTTGGTGAAGCAATAACGAAAGCGCGTTTGTCGCAAGCGCGGCATAGGCCGAGGCGAGCACCAAAACTGCCACCGGGGCGCGCCGATCCCGCATCCGCATCCAGTGATCGCCGATGTCAAAGCGCCTGCCCCAGCCGATCCGGTCCCATCCGGCGAATGCAATGCCAATCATCCAACGCGTTTTTTGCCGGACAGCCGTATCAAGCGTGCCTGGAAAATAAGCCTGCACGGCGACGTACGGTCCACCGGGATATTCGCGAATCCGCGCCAGATAACCGCGCCCGCCGATTTCGGCGATTGCCAGCCCCAATTCGTAATCCTCAGTCAGGCTGAGGGCGTCAAAGGGCTCACCGCCGCGTCGTTCGGCAATCTCAGCCAGCGCCGGTCTCGCAATCGCACAGCCGACACCGGCCAGAGGGAGACCGACGCCCAATGCTTGGCGAACAACTAGCTGCTTGGCGTGCGCCTCGGCAAACTCATCGCAATAATGGCCCGAGATCAACCGAGAACCCTTATGCACGATCGGCATCACGGGCAGCTGCACCGCAGCATAACCGCCGATTAGCCGATCAAATACCCGCAGTTCCTGTGGATGGACGACATCCTCGGCATCATGCAGCACGATGGCGCGGGCCCGGATGCCGTCGCGTACCTCATCGCGCTGGAGTGCATGCCACAAAGTATTGAGGTTGGCCGCCTTGGTCGTCGGTCCCGGTGCATTACCGATTACGAGGCGAACGCGATCATCAGATTGGGCAACGTCGGCGACGGCCGCAATCGTGTCCGGGTCATTGGGATAGGTCCCGACATAAATCCGGTAATCATCGTGATCAAACCGATTGAGCGCATGGCGCAACATTTGGCCAATGACTGGAGCTTCATCCCAAGCGGCAACGAAGATCGCGATCCTGCCATGCGTTTCCGGTGAAGCAAAATCCTGGAGGCTGGCTGGCGGCCCTCTGCGCCAATCGACCAGTCGCCTCAGCAGGCGCCGGAGACGGAAAAACAGAAATAGCAAGTCAACGGCAAGATCATCTATACCACCAACCGCGATACCAACTGCGCCAAACAACAATGTTTCGCGCGCGATAATATCGACCAGCACGACACCGTCTTCCCAGCCGATCATTCCCGCGCCCCCGATTCGCTTGTGACTATTGTTCAGCAGCACGGGGTGCCAATCAAGCGTCTCGAATAATTGTTTATTCTATGCACGAGAATCGGCGCTGGACCCGCCTGTCTCCGACCGGTAGTTTGCGGACATCTTGGGGAGAAGCGATGATGAAGCTGGCACTTCGCCTGGCGTTTCTGGCGCTCGTCATAGCGCCAATCAGCGCATCGGGCGATAATTCGCCGCAAGTCATCCTAGCGACGCCGGGAATCGGCAACGGGGCGATCGAACGATTCACCGCTCGCTTCAACCAACCCATTGTGCCTTTAGGCGATCCACGCGCTGCTGCGCCGTTCAAGGTGAGCTGCGCCATCGGCGGCGAGGGGCGCTGGGTCGATCAGCAAACCTATGTTTATGAATTTTCCTCACCTTTGCCCGGCGGCACGGCCTGCAGCTTTGATCTGGCAGAGGGGCTGAAGACCGTCAGCGGCTTGACGGTCGGCGGCCAGAGCCACTTCACCGTCGACGCTGGCGGCCCCGTCGCGCGCGCGGTACTGCCTGGCCAATATAATGGCGACATTGAGGAGGATCAGGTCTTCCTCGTTGCCGCCAACATGCCGGCCACCCCGGCATCGGTCGCGGCCAATGCCTATTGCGCGGTCGACGGTATCGGCGAGAAAATCCCGGTCGACGTGCTGGGCACCGATGTTGCGCCCAAGCTGCTCGCTGCTCTCGGCACCGATCGCTACGAAGTGTCGAGCTTCCTAGAGAGTGCGGGTCTGCCTGCGACCATTCCCGCTACCGAGGCTGATCGCAAGACAATGACCGCAGGCATTACCGCGCTCAAGTGTCGCCGTCCGTTGCCGCCTGGCCATGACATGGCCGTCGTCTGGTCTGGCAAGATCGCCGGCGCCAGTGGCAAGCTGGCGGGTACCGATCAGCGCTTCGACTTCACCGTGCGCAAGGAATTTGCGGCGCGTTTCGAATGCGGCCGGGTCAATCCACAGGCAGGGTGCAGCCCGGTCGAAAAGGCCTGGGTCCGCTTTTCCGCGCCGATCGCTAAGTCGCTCGCTGAGCAAATCCGCATCCAGACTGCCGATGGCAAATCGATTGCGCCGACCTTCGACAGCGATGCGAAGAAGAGCGCGACGATCAGCGATATCAGCTTTGCGACGCCCCTGCCCTTTGCCACTACCGCCAAGTTGATCCTGCCCGCTGAGGTGAAGGACGAGAGCGGACGGCCCCTGAGCAACGCAGAGCGCTTCCCGCTCGACATCCGATTCGATGAAGCGCCGCCCTTGATGAAGTTCGCCGCGCCCTTCGGCATTTTGGAGGCGCGCGAAGGCGGCATCCTCCCTGTCACTGTGCGCAACGTTGAACCCGCGCTGCAGGGCCGCAATCTCAGCATTGTCGGGCAGACGCTGAAGGTCGACGGATCGGACGGTGACATCGCCAAATGGCTGCGCACCGTCGATGACGCCGATGATTATGCCAGCCATGAGGAAGTGCGTGGCAAGGAGAAGGTCACGATCAATGACACCGGCTCCAAGTCGATCCTCGCCGTCGGGCAGGGCACGGGCCTGAATGTCGGGCTCCCCGGCAAGGGCAAGGATTTCGAAGTTGTCGGCATCCCGCTCACCAAGCCCGGATTCTATGTCGTCGAACTCGCCAGCCCGAAGCTCGGCCAGGCCCTGCTCGGCCGCAACGCACCGCGCTATGTCGCGAGCACCGCGCTCGTCACCAATATGGCGGTCCACTTCAAATGGGGCCGCGACCGCAGCCTCGCCTGGATCACATCGCTCGACAGCGGCAAGCCCGTCGGGAATGCCGAGGTCCGCGTGACCGACAGCTGCACCGGCAAATTGCTGGCGCGCGGCGTGACCGACAAGACTGGCGGGGTGTTCATTCCCTCGGGGCTGCCCGAGCCCGAAACCTATGCCAGCTGCGAGGGCGATGGATCGCCGCACGCGCTGATGGTCTCGGCGCGCGAGGGCGATGATTTCAGCTTCACGCTGACCGATTGGGGCGAGGGCATCCGCCCGTATGATTTCGATCTGCCCTATGGCTATTCGGCGCGCGACGATGTTTTCCACACCGTGTTCGATCGCGCCTTGGTTCGCCAGGGCGAGACGATCAACATGAAGCATATCGTTCGCAAGCCAGTGACTGACGGCTTTGCCAAGTCGCCCGCCTTCACGGGCACGTTGAGGCTGTCGCATCGTGGATCGGACACGCAGTTCGATCTGCCACTATCGATCGACGCCAATGGCACTGGCGAGACGAGTTGGACCGCGCCCAAGGGCGCGCCAATGGGCGACTACGACATTCAGGTCGTCACCGGCGACAAGACGATCTTCACCAGCCAGTCGTTCAAGGTCGACGAATACCGTCTGCCGACGATGCGCGCGACGGTGAGCGGGCCCAAGGCCGCCGCCATCCGCCCAAAATCGCTGCCGGTCGACTTGTTTGTTGGTTATCTCTCGGGCGGCGGCGCGGCCAATCTGCCCGTCGATGTCCGGGTGGGCTGGTTCGGCAGTGTGGCGAACCCCAGCGGCTATGAAGGCTATAGCTTCGGCGGCAAGGCAGTGACCGAGGGCGTCAAGCCGATGAACGGCGATGGCGAAGAGGAGCAGACCCCGCTGCCGCCAACGCAAACGCTGCCGGTCAAGCTCGGCGCAGACGGCACCGCGCGCACCGCGATCGAGGTGCCGCAATCGCTCGACGGGCCGGCCAACATGCTGGTTGAGATGGATTATCCGGATGCCAATGGCGAGGTGCTCACTGCCTCGCGCAGCATTCCGATTTACGACTCCGGCGTGCGGATCGGTGTAAAGACCGATGGCTGGTTGATGAAGCAGGACGATCTGCGCCTGCGCCTTGTCGCGGTCGATACCGATGGCAAGCCGATCGCCAACCAGAAAATCAACGTCGCGCTCTACGCCCGCGAGATCCTGACCGCGCGACGGCGGCTGATCGGTGGCTTCTACGCCTATGACAACCAGATGAAGACGACCAAGCTCGCCGCGAGCTGCACCGTAACCACCGATGCGCAGGGGTTGGCGCTGTGCACGATCAATCCCGGCCAATCGGGCGAGGTCTATGCGGTGGCGACGACGACCGACGCCGCCGGCAATCTCGCGCGCAGCACGCAATCGGTGTGGCTGGTCGGTGAGGATGATTGGTGGTTCGGCGGTGACAATGGCGACCGGATGGACCTGATTCCCGAAAAGACCGATTACAAGGCCGGCGAAAAGGCCCGCTTCCAGGTCCGCATGCCCTTCCGCGAGGCGACTGCGCTCGTCACGGTCGAGCGCGAGGGCGTGCTTTCCAGCTTCGTAACGCATCTAAGCGGCAAAGACCCGGTGGTCGAGGTCGCGATGCCGGGCAGCTATGCGCCCGATGTGTTCGTGTCGGTGATGGCGGTCCGTGGCCGCGTCCAGCCCGGCTTCTGGGATTGGTTGAGCGATATCGGCGCGATGATGGGTATTACCGCCAAGCACGAACCGACGCCCGAGCCGACTGCGCTGGTCGATCTCAGCAAGCCCGCTTACCGCATCGGCATCGCCAAGGTGAAGGTCGGTTGGGACGCATATCGCCTCGGGGTAACGGTCAAGGCCGATCGCGCGCGCTATGCCGCGCGTGATGTGGCGCAGGTCGATGTCGATGTGAAGGCGCCAGACGGCAAGCCGGCCGCTACTGCCGATGTCGCCTTTGTGGCGGTCGATCAGGCGCTGCTCCAGCTCGCGCCGAATGATAGTTGGGACGTGTTGAGCGCGATGATGGGCGAGCGCTCCCTGTCGGTGCTCACCTCGACCGGGCAGACACAGGTCGTCGGCAAGCGGCATTATGGCAAAAAGGCGGTCGAAGCCGGTGGCGGTGGCGGCGGCGATCTCTCGGGGCTTAACCGCGAGAATTTCCAGCCAGTGCTGCTGTGGAAGGGCCATGTCGCGCTCGACGCCACGGGCCATGCGCGCGTGGCTGTTCCGCTCAACGATGCGCTTACCTCGTTCAAGCTTGTCGCGATCGCCACCGATGGTGCGCAATTGTTTGGCACCGGCGAAACCGATATCCGCGCCGCGCAGGATTTGAGCATCTTTGCCGGTATCCCGCCGTTGGTGCGCACGGGCGACAGCTTCGGCGCGGTGTTCACGCTGCGCAACGGCTCCGACAAGCCAATGACGGTGACCGCGACGGTTGATCTCATGCCCCGCGTGGCGACAGGTAGACCGCTGACGGTGACGATCCCGGCTGGCGGCGCTGCCCCGATCGTCTGGAACCTGACCGCGCGCGAAGGGCTGTCGTCGCTTCGCTGGCACGTCACCGCCAAATCAGCTGACGCGAAGGCGGTCGATCAGATCACCGTCGATCAACAGGTCGTGCCCGCCGTACCGGTCGAGGTCTGGGCCTCTACCCTGGCGCGCGTGAATGCGGGGACGATGATTCCCGTGATCCCGCCCGTCGGCGCCCTGCCCGGTCGCGGTACGGTGGATATCCGCCTCGCCGATACGCTCGCGCCGCCGCTCTCTGGGGTGCGTGCCTATATGACGGCCTATCCCTACAACTGCTTCGAACAGCGGTTGTCGCGGATCGTGGCGCTGGGCGATATCGCTGGCTGGACGGCGCTGGCGGGCGATATCCCGACCTATCAGGCACCCGATGGACTGCTGCGCTACTGGCCATCTGACTCGCTGGAGGGATCGGAGGCGCTGACTGCCTATGTCCTGTCGCTCACCTCGGATGCGGGGTTGCCGATACCGGACGGGCCGCGAGCAAAGATGATCGAGGGGCTCAAGGCCGTGGTCGACGGGCGCGTACGGCATGAGGATTATGGCGACGTCAGGCTGCAACGGATTGCTGCCTTCTCCGCACTCGCGCGGGCAGGCGCGGCGACGCCGGCAATGCTCGGCCAAATCGGGCTGGGTGTAAACGAGATGCCGACCGCGCAGCTCGCCGATTATCTCGTCGCGCTCGACAGGGTCCAGGGACTCGCCAATGCAAATGCGCTGAAAGGGGCGGCCGAAGCCGAACTGCGCAAGCGGCTGGTCTATGAAGGCACGCGGCTCGATCTCAGCGATCAATCGAGTGCTGCCTGGTGGCTGATGTCCTCGGGCGACGAAGCAGCGGTCAAGGCGCTGATCGCCGTGCTCGGCCGGCCCGGCTGGCAGGATGATGCGCCGCGGATGATGGTGGGCGTCGCGCTGCGCCAGACGCGCGGGCATTGGGATACGACGACGGCCAATGCCTGGGGCACGATCGCCGCGCGCAAATTCGCCGGGCTCTATCCGGCGGAAGCGGTGGCGGGCACAACGACCGCCTCGCTTGGCGCAACCACGATCGCCCGCAGCTGGCCGCTCGCCGAGCCTTCACGCTTCCTCAGCCTCCCGTTGCCGGGCGCGCAATCGCCGCTGAAGCTAACGCAAAACGGGGGGGCGGGGCCGTGGGCGATGGTGTCGGTCTCCGCCGCCGTGCCGCTCAAATCGGCGATCAATGCGGGTTACAAGATGACTAAGTCGGTCTCGGTCGTGCAGGCGCGCAAGCAGGGTGTGCTGACGCGGGGTGACGTGATCAAGGTGACAGTCAATGTCGAGGCATCGGCCGAGCGCAACTGGGTGGTGGTGAGCGATCCGGTACCGGCGGGCTCAACGATCATCGGCGATCAGGGCGGGCAATCCTCGCTGTTGGCGCAGGTCACGGGCAATGCGGGTGTGTCGCCAAGCTATGTCGAACGCGCAGGCGCGACCTGGCGCGGCTATTTCGCCTGGGTGCCGCGTGGCAGCTTCACCGTCAGCTATACCGTGCGGCTTACTGGGGCAGGTAAATTCAATCTGCCGCCGACGCGGGTGGAGGCGATGTATTCGCCCGCCATCTTCGCGGCACTGCCCAACGCGCCGGTGACGGTGCAGCCGAACTGATGTGATCCGGGTTGATCGACTGCGGGCGAAACTGCGTGCACTGGCAGCCGATCAACCTGATCGCTTGCTTGCCTGGATAAGAGCGCTTCGGCCCGCGCAATGGGCGGTCGTTGCGCTGGGCGTGCTGGTGCTCGCGGGCGTAGTGCTCGACTATGCGACCCAACCGCCGCCTCTGCCCGGCTATGCGCAGGTTCGGCGCGCATGGCAGCCGTCCGAGGCGTGGCTCTATGATCGCAATGGCGTTTTGATCGACAGTGCCCGCGTCAACTTCGCTGCGCGGCGGCTGGCGTGGACGCCACTGGACAAGGTCGCGCCCCTCACTCGCGATACGCTTCTGAACGCGGAGGACAAGCGGTTCTATTCCCATGGCGGCGTCGATTTCCTTGCCCTTGGCGGGGCCATCCGCGACCGGCTTGAAGGCAAGCGCGGGCGCGGCGCGAGCACGCTTTCGATGCAAGTCGCCGGCTTCCTCAGTAACGATCTCGCAACGCCAGGGGCGCGCGGCTGGCGCGACAAGATCCGCCAGATTCGCGCCGCCTGGGCCCTGGAGCGCAGCTGGAACAAGGATCAGATATTCGAGGCCTATCTCAATCTTGCCGGATTTCGGGGCGAGGCACAGGGGGTGGGCGCGGCGGCGCTTGGCCTGTTCGGCAAATCGCCCGATGCACTGTCGAAGGATGATTCGCTGCTGCTTGCAGCCCTACTGCCCGATCCGCAGGCGAGCCCACTGGCGGTTGCGCGCCGCGCCTGTGCGATTGCGCATGGTGGCGATTGTACCCGGTTTGACGGGGCAGCGTTTTCAATGCTTGGGCCGGCGCGAAGCCTGGCGCTCGATCCCGGTCTTGCCCCGCATCTCGCCACGCGGTTGCTCACCAAGCCAGGCCTCAAAATCACGACGACAATCGATGCCGCCATCCAGCGGGTTGCGATCGGTGCGCTGGTCAGGCAGTTGCAGGGGCTGGGCGGCGCCCGCGCCCGCGATGGCGCCGTGGTGGTGGTCGACAATAGCAGCGGTGATGTGCTCGCCTATGTCGGTGGCATTGGCGGCGCATCGACGGCACCGGCTGTGGATGGTGCCAATAGCTACAGACAGGCCGGCTCGACGTTGAAGCCGTTCCTGTACGCAGGCGCCATCGAACGAGGGTATCTAACGGCCGCGTCGATCCTGGATGATTCACCGGTGCAGCTCGACACCGCTTCTGGCCTCTATGTGCCGCAGAATTACGATCGTGATTTCAAGGGGCCGGTGTCGGCGCGCAGCGCGCTGGCAGGCTCGCTAAACGTGCCCGCCGTCCGCACGCTGCTGTTAGTGGGGGTCGAGGCGTTTCGCGATCGGCTATGGGACACGGGCTATCGCGGGCTGACGGAAGACGGCGGCTATTACGGCTTTTCGCTCGCGCTCGGATCGGCGGAAGTGACCTTGCTCGAACAGGTTGCGGCGTTCCGTTCGCTGGCGCAAGGGGGGCGATGGGCGCCGCTGCGGCTGACCAAAGATGCCCCAACAACTAAGCCTCGTGCCGTTACAACGCCGCAGGCCGCGTGGATTGTGGGCAATATCCTGTCGGACCCCAACGCCCGCGCTGGCACCTTCGGGCTCGACAGCGCGCTCAGACTGCCCTTCTGGGCGGCGGTCAAGACGGGAACGTCAAAGGGCTTGCGCGACAATTGGTGCATCGGCTTTTCCGATCGCTTCACCGTCGGCGTCTGGGTGGGCAATCTGGAGGGCGATCCGATGCGCGCGGTTTCGGGCACCAGTGGTGCCGCCCCCGTCTGGCGCGACGTCATGTTGGCGATCAATCAGAACCAAGGAAGCCAGCCGCCTCCCATGCCCGGCGGAATAGATGTGCGTCAGGTGAGCTTCGGCAATGCCATTGAGCAACCACGCCGCGAATATTTTGTCCACGGCACAGCGCAGACCCAGATTGCCGGCGCCCCAGACACGGCTCGGCGGCCACGGATCACCAATCCCGTCTCTGGCAGCGTATATGCGCTCGACCCCGATATTCCGATTGATCGCCAGCGGATGGCGATTGGCGTGTCGGGGGCAACATCGGCCCACCGGATCGAACTTGACCGCAAGGATCTGGGCGCCGCCGATTCGCATCCGCTGATCTTGGCCGGTCCCGGCAGGCATCAGCTGCGATTGATTGATCTGGGGGGAAAGACTGTCGATCAGGTGGTCTTCACAGTCCGATAAGCAGCGAAAGGCCGGCCCGGGCGCACCCGAGCCGGCCCATTTGCATCGTCAGATCAGCTTAGCGGAAAAAGCCGCGATAGACCTGAAGGACGATGCCGCGACGCGTGTCGATCAGCAGCACATCGTTATAGTGGCGCACCCAGTGGCTGTAACCGCGCGCCGGTGGCAGACGATAACGCCACGGATCGGCAATCCAGTACCGCGAGCCATAATAAGCAGGCCCGATCCGGCGGCCCACCGCAAAGCTGTTGTAGCGGAACGGGGCGTTCCAACTGCCCCGGGCGAACAGATTCCGGTTGGTGTCGCGATAGCCGCGCCAATCGTTGCGGCCCCAGGCGCGATTGCGATCCTGGCGATCCTCGCGCAGTTCCTGGCGGGCATCCCGCACATCACGCCGTTCGTCGCGAATGTCGCGCACATCGCCACGGCGATATGCCTGGTTCAGTTCGCGCTGCTGCTGATGCAGTTCCTGCCGGTCGCCGCGGACTTCGCGCTGCGACTGCGCATTGGCGGATACCGGCACCATTGATGCCGCCATCAGCCCCATGATGATCAGTTTACGCATGATAACTCTCCATTCTCGTTTCAGACGATGATGCCCCAACGCATAAGGGCGCCGTCTGATCCGGTTATGGTCGAGTCGCACTGAATGAGACTGGAACGCGACTGTCAGGCTAGAGAAAGGCTTGCGCCGAACCGATCAAGCAGGGCGATCAGGGGCCATCGCGCCCGCCGCCATCGTTGCCGCCCGGTGCCGCGCCAGCGCCGACGGTGCCGATGTTGCCAAACAATTCCTGGAAGAAGGTGCGATGGCGGCCGAGGGTCGGCGTCGTCTTGTCATAGGGATTGATCGAGGCAACCTGTTCGATGCCGGTGCGGTCGATGCTCTTGACCACGCCCTTGTCGTCGAACCGTACGCGCAGCACGGTCTGGGTTTTCGCCCTCGGGTTATTATACGCATAATAGCGGGTGTCGCGGGATACGTAATACCAGTCGCTGGAATCGAACTGGCCGGCAAAGGTGGGTTTGCCCAGCACCGAGGCAACCGATGCGCGCGTATCGACGCCCGGCTGGACGGAGTTGACCAGATCGACGTCGACGACATAGCCCTGATGGCCCTGCAGCCGCGTGCAGCCCGAAAGCGCAACGCCAGCGGCGGCCACCGTCAGGAACAGTCCGATGCGGCTCGACATATGGTTCATTCAACTCTCCCTAGCGGGCTACGCAGACAATGGATAACGCTTGGCTGGCGCGATGCCTATCCTGTGCATTGCATCATGCCGATCGAGCCTCAATATGCCGAGGCGCGCGCGCAAACAAGGCAGAGCGATATCATGGGTCTGATCGACAAGCTATTCGGCACGGGCGCCACGCCCGAAGGCGCGGCACTATACGCAGCGATCATCGCTGAGGGCCGGGCGCCGCACTGGTATCTTGAGGGCGCCGTGCCCGATTCGCTGGATGGTCGGTTCGAAATGATTGCCACCATCCTCGCGATGGTCTTGTTGCGGCTGGAAGCTGATCCGGCAGCAGCGGGGCCAAGCGCTCGACTGACCGAACGATTTATCGACGATATGGACGGCCAGCTCCGGCAGAGCGGCGTGGGTGATGTCGGAATCGGCAAGAATGTCGGCAAAATGATGAGCCTGTTGGGCGGGCGACTTGGTGCCTATCGCGCAGGATTGGTTGCGGGCGATCTCGGCCCGGCGCTGCTGCGCAACCTGTACCGCGGGGTCGATCCCGGGGGAGCGGCGCTTGCGCATACGCGAGATGCCTTGCAGTCCCTTCATGATCGGCTGGCCATATTGCCGACGCAGGCCGTGCTCGATGGCGCGCTGAGGTGACGGCGCCGGAATTTTCCCGCCCCGAGCGAATCGACACGATCGGCCTGGGCGCGCGGACCGTTGATGTGGCGGCGGACCGGGCTGAACGAGAAGCGCTGGCGGTTCGATTCGGCCTGCTCGAGATCGGTCGCCTTACCGGCAGCTTTGCGATCAGGCAGGAGGGTGCCGGTATCGTCGCTCACGGCCGGGTGAAGGCCGATGTTGTGCAGGCCTGCGTCGTGACGGGCGAGCCGCTGCCGGTCGCAGTCGACGAGCCGGTCGCATTGTGTTTCCTCGCCGAGTCCGAGACTGGCGAGGATGAGATCGAGCTCACCCCTGATGCGCTCGACATCATTCCCTTCCACGGGAGTGCGATCGATCTGGGTGAAGCAGCGGCCGAAACGATGGCGCTTGCGCTTGATCCCTTCCCCCGCAGCCCCCGGGCAGAGGCGGTGCTGAGAGACGCTGGCGTGCTGCGTGAGGATGAGGCGGGCCCCTTTGGCGGCCTGGCCGCGCTCAAGGCCAAGCTTGAGGGCAAGCAGGACTAGTCGACGTCCGGCCCCAGACTAGGATCAAGGTCGCGCGGACGGACAAAGCGGGTCAAGGTCGCGCCATTGGCGGTAATCGCCGCCCAGTCATCGATGTCGAGCTGCATTTCGGCAAGGCTGGCTGTCGGGAACTTGATCTCGACTTCGTCCCGAAGGCCCGGTTCTGCGCCATCCGGCACAAGCTCCAGTACCAAGTCCTCAAGCCCGGGGTTGTGGCCGACCATCAGGACGTGATTGGCCGCCGCCGGCAGTGTGGCGACAATGTCCAGCAACGTGGCAGACGAGGCGAGGTAGATGCGCCGTTCCCATTGCGGATCGAGTGCCTGTCCATAGCCCTCTGCCAAATGCTCCAGCGTCTCGATGACGCGGACAGCGGGGGAGGCGATGACATGATCAAACACAACGGCCTCGTCGTGCAGATACCGCCCGACCCGCGCTGCCGCCCGCTGTCCGCGCGGGTTGAGTGCCCGATCAAAATCGCGCGCAACGGGATCATCCCAGCCCGACTTGGCATGTCTGAGCAGCGTCAGCGTCTTCATGCCGTCTCCGTATCAAACCTGGCTTATTGTCTCATGCCCCAGAGGCGTGACGGATGAAAGACGTTGTGTGACCCGGAAAATCGCTTCGTCGAGCGTTACCCTGGTAATCGGTACGCCGGGAGGGAAAGCGCTGAGCAGGCGCGAGGGCATTGCAGCCGACAGCAGCACGAAGGCGCCGCGGTCATCCGCGCGGCGGATCAATCGTCCGAACGCCTGGGCGAGCCGCGCGCGGACGAAGCGATCGTCATAGGCGGCGCCACCACCTGCCAGCCGCCGCGCGCTGTGCAATACCGTTGGCTTGGCCCAGGGAACGCCTTCCATCACCACGAGTCTGAGCGATCGCCCCGGCACATCGACCCCGTCACGCAAGGCATCGGTACCAAGCAAGGACGCCCGCATATCATCGCGGAATATGTCGACCAACGTGCCGGTATCGATGGGATCGACATGCTGCGCGTGGAGCGCCAGCCCCTCGCGCGCCAGCCTGTCTGCGATTCGCGCATGGACTGCGCGCAACCTGCGAATCGCGGTGAACACCCCCAGCGTCCCGCCGCCCGCCGCGACGATCAGCCGGGCATAGGCGTTGGCGAGCGCGCCGGTATCGCCGCGCTTGACGTCTGTCACGATCAGCACCTCGGCGGCATTGGCATAGTCGAACGGGCTTGGTGCTTCGAAATGGGCAGGCGCATGGGCCAGATGTTGCGCACCCGTGCGCGCGTCTGCCACCGACCAGTCGCCGCCGCCCTTGAGCGTTGCCGAGGTGATCAGCACGCCCTGCGCGGGTTTCAGTACGATTTCTGCAAAAGGCCGGGTCGGGTCGAGCCAGCGCCGATGGATGCCGATGTCGTATTCGCGCCCTTCGACGCGCTCGACCGCCAGCCAATCGACAAAATCCGGGTCGGCCGGGCCGCCGATCCGTGCCAGCAGCGCCAGCCAAGCCGCCACCGTGTCGGCGCGCCACGCCAGCGAGGCAATTGCGCCCTCGATCCGCGCACGCGCCGGGCCGTCGAGCCAGTCGGGGCCCTCGGCCAGCACCGCCTCAAGCCGTCGCCCGAGCGAAACCAGCGGGCGGTAAAGCGAATCGAGCGCCTGTCCGGCCTGCGCCGCGGCGTCGATCAGCGCGACATCGGGTTCGGCGAGTTCGGTTTCCAGGCCATAGCCCGCATCCTCCTTGTTGTCGTCGCGCGCATAGACAAGCCCGCGCACCGCAGCGAGCAGCGCCTCGATCGCGCCGAACGGCTGGCCTTCGTTCAGCCGGGCGAGCCAGCCATCCGAAGGCAGCGCCCGCACCGCATCCGCCGCCTCTGCAATCGCGCGCGCGCCATCGGCATCATAGCTTGCGACATCCGACAGCCGCGCCGCCAGACCGCGTCGGCGCCCGCGCGCCCCGCTTTCCGGGCCCATCACCCAGCGCCTCAGCTCGATCGTCTCCTGACCGGTGAGCGCAGTCGCGAACATCGAATCGGCGGCGTCGAAGAGATGATGGCCTTCGTCGAACACATAGCGGCTCGGCCGGGTCGCGGTTTCGCGCCCACGCGCTGCATTGACCATTACCAGCGCGTGGTTGGCGATGACGATATCCGCCTCGGCACTCGCCCGCGCCGCCTTTTCGATGAAGCATTTGCGGTAATGCGGGCAGCCGGCATAAACGCATTCGCCGCGCCGGTCGGTCAGCGCGGTCGGGCCGTTGCGCCGGAACAGTGTGGGGAGCCAGCCTGGCAAATCGCCGCCGACCATGTCGCCATCGATGCTATATGCCGCCCAGCGTGCCACGAGTTGTGCAAGCACCGCTGCGCGGCCCTGAAACCCACCCTGAAGCGCATCTTCAAGATTGAGCAGGCACGCATAGTTCTCGCGGCCCTTTCGCGTCACGACCTTGGCCTTGCGCAGCGATGCATCGGGGAAGAGGCGCGCGCTCTCATGACCAAGCTGGCGCTGCAGTGTCTTGGTGAAGGTGGAGACCCACACGGCCCCGCCCGCCTGTTCGGCCCAGAGCGAGGCGGGCGCAAGGTAGCCCAGCGTCTTGCCGATCCCGGTCCCCGCTTCGGCCAGTACGAGATTGGGCGAGTCACGCATCATCCGGGGAGCGAAGGCGCCGCTGACGGCGTTGGCAAACGCCCGCTGACCCGGGCGTTGCTCGGCCTCACGGCCGGTCAGCCTGGCCAGCCTTGCCTGCGTCTCGTCCGGATCGAGCGTCACAGTGCGTGGTGCGGGGCGTGGCGCGCCTTCGCTCCATTCGGGCAGCTTTGAGAATAGCCAGCGTTCCGCCGTCTCCGGCTTGGCAATTCGATCGACCAAGGCGGGCACCCACGGCCAGCGCAACCGGGCAAGCGCCTGCAGCGCGGTCCACGCGCCTTCGCGCTCTGGCCAGTCGCCCTGGGTTTGCTCGATCAAGGCAGCGGCGGCGGCGCGCAGAAACGATGCAATTCCATCATCGCGCCCCTCATCGCGCGATGGCTCGTCGATCCCCGTTACGCGCGCCAGCCCCCGCGGGGTGGGGACCATGAACTGGGCGGGCCGCAAAAACGCAAACAGCTCGAGCAGATCGAGCCCCGACAGCTCGGCATAGCCCAGCCGCTGCCCGACCAAGGCCGCATTCAGCATGATCATCGGCGTATCCGCCGCGAGCCTGATCGCTTCACCGCGCCCGACCTGCCGGGTTTGGCCTTCATGTGCGATCCAGATACCGCCATGGCTTGCGTGAAGGGCTGGATAAGGCAAAGAGACGGGCATCCCCGATACTCTGCCGATATGGGAACGAAAGGGCAACTTGTGACTGAATTGCGCGCCGCAGCACTCGCTTCAAAGGCATGGCCTTACGAAGAGGCGCGCAAGTTGCTGAAACGCTATCCCGACGGCAAGCCTGGCGGCGCGCCCATCATCTTCGAAACCGGTTATGGCCCTTCGGGGCTGCCGCATATCGGCACCTTCAACGAAGTGTTGCGCACGACGATGGTCCGCCACGCTTTTCAGGCGATGTCGGACGCACCGACCCGCCTGATCGAATTTTCCGACGATATGGACGGCCTGCGCAAGGTGCCGGACAATGTGCCCAACCAGGCGATGCTGACCGCAAACCTCGGCAAGCCGCTCAGCCGCATCCCCGATCCGTTCGACAAGTTCGAAAGCTTTGCCGCGCACAACAACGCGATGCTGCGTGATTTCCTCGATCGCTTCGGCTTCGACTATGAGTTCATCTCCTCTGCCTCACAATATGAGGCGGGCGTGTTCGACGAGGCGCTGAAAGGCGTGCTGCGCCATTATGATGCGATCATGGGGGTGATGCTGCCGACTTTGCGCAAGGAGCGCGCCGCCACCTATTCGCCGGTGCTGCCGATCAGCCCCAAGACCGGCATCGTGTTGCAGGTGCCGGTCGAGGTGGTCGATGCCGATGCCGGTACGATCCGCTTCACCGACAGCGATGGCGAGCTGCTGACGCAAAGCGTGCTGGGCGGGCAGGCCAAGCTGCAGTGGAAGGTTGACTGGGCGATGCGCTGGGTCGCGCTTGGCGTCGATTACGAGATGTACGGCAAGGACCTGATCGACAGCGGCATCCAATCTGGCAAGATCGCACGCGTCCTCGGCGGTCGCCCGCCGGAGGGGCTGATCTACGAGATGTTCCTCGACGAAAAGGGCGAGAAAATCTCCAAGTCCAAGGGCAATGGCCTGACGCTGGAGCAATGGCTCGATTATGGCACGCAGGAGAGTCTGGCGTTCTTTGCCTATCGCGAGCCGAAAAAGGCCAAGCAGTTGCACATCGGCGTCATCCCGCGCGCGGTGGACGAATATTTCCAGTTTCGCGGCAATTATGCGAGCCAGCCGGTCGAGCAAAAGCTCGGCAATCCGGCGCATCATATCCATGACGGCGATGTGCCCGTCACCAACCCGCCGGTGACGTTCGGGCTGCTGCTCAATCTCGTCGGGGTGCTGGGGGCGGGCGCGACGGCGGATCAGGTGCGCGGCTATCTCAGCAATTATGTTGAGGGGGATATCCCCCCAGAGCTCGATGCGCTGATCGGCCACGCGCTTGCCTATAACCGTGATTTCGTCGCGCCCACGCTGGTCCGCCGTAAGCCCGAAGGCGTGGAGGTCGCAGCGCTCGAACGGCTCGATCGCGAACTGGCGCTGCTGCCGGCGGATACCTCTCCGGTCGATCTGCAGAACATCGTCTATGCGATCGGCAATGAGGGGGGCTTCGACAATCTGCGCGACTGGTTCGGTGCGCTGTATGAAACGCTGCTTGGGTCAAGCCAGGGGCCCCGCATGGGGAGCTTTATCGCGCTTTATGGGATCGAGAACAGCCGCAAGCTGATCGCCGAAGCTTTGGCGCGTTAGGATCTGATGGCAGACCTTCCGCCCCAGACACCACTCGAAACACTGATCGAGGTGCCACAGCAGATCGTCCGCAAAACGCGCTCTGCCCTGCGCGATTTCCTGGTGAGCGAGGCGGCAGGCGGGATCGTGCTGATCGCGGCGGCGTTGCTGGCGATGGTGGCGGCCAATTCGGCCTTTGCGGATGATTATTTCCATCTGCTCCACCTGAAGACCGGCCCTGTCCTGACAGACAAGCTCGGGCCGATGACGCTGCATCTGTGGATCAATGACGGGCTGATGGCGGTGTTTTTCCTGCTCGTGGGGCTCGAGATCAAGCGCGAGTTTGTCGACGGTCGGCTGGCGACTTGGGAGCGGCGGCGGCTGCCGTTCATTGCGGCCGCGGCGGGGATGCTGCTGCCAGCGCTCGTCTATCTGGCGGCGACTGGTGGCGATTTGAACGTCCAGCGCGGCTGGGCGATTCCGGCGGCGACCGATATCGCCTTTGCAATCGGCGTGCTGGCGCTGCTCGGTTCGCGCGCACCGCCTGCGCTAAAGCTGTTCCTGACGACCGTCGCCATCGTTGACGATATGGGCGCTGTGGCGATCATCGCGATCGCCTATACCGATCATCTCAACTCGCTTGCGCTGGCGGGCGCAGCGTTGGTCGGTGGCGGGCTTTACGCCCTCAATCGCAGTGGGGTGAGACGGCTGGCGCCCTATCTGCTCGGCTTTGTGCTGTTGTGGTTGCTGGTGCTGTTGTCGGGAGTCCATGCCACCATCGCGGGGGTTGTGACGGCGCTGCTGATCCCGGTCACCAAGTCCCCCGGCGCGCCTGACAGCGCCGAATCGCCGCTCCACAAGCTGGAGCATGCGCTCCACCCCTGGGTTGCTTATGCGATCGTGCCCTTGTTCGGTTTCGCCAATGCCGGCGTATCGCTCAAAGGCATGAGCCCCGCGTCGCTGCTCGAACCGCTGGTGCTGGGCATTACGCTGGGGCTGTTCCTGGGCAAGCAGATCGGCGTTCTGGGCAGCATCGCGATCGCCGAGCGGCTGGGGATCGCGACAAGACCGGGCGGCGCGAGCTGGCTGCAGCTCTATGGTGTCGCGCTGCTGGCGGGGATCGGCTTTACGATGAGCCTGTTCATTGGTGGGCTGGCATTTCCCGGCAACGAGCCGCTGGTCGATAAGGTCAAGCTGGGCGTGCTTGCCGGGTCCATCCTGTCGGGCGTGGCCGGCTATCTTGTCCTGCGCTTTGCCCCGCGCCGAAAGCTGGTGCGGCAGGCATGATGCGACGGTTCTTTTCGCCCCGGCAATTGGCGCATGCCCCCGCCAAGGAGCTGCATAATGGTGGCTTTACCGATTACGCTGAAAGCCCATCACGTGCCAAGGCGCTGGCGGCGACGCTCGGCGACCTGGAAGCGCCGATGGATCATGGCGAGGCGCCAATCCGCGCCGTACACAGCGCCGCCTATCTCGATTTTTTGAAAACCGCGCCGGGCAAATGGGCAGAAGCGGGTCGGCCGGGCGACGTGATCGGTTATGTCTGGCCGGTGGTGGGTCGCCGACCGCTGAACCTCAGCCGGATCGACGCGCTGATCGGGCAGCATAGTTTCGATGCCTCCACCCCGTTGACGGCGGATACCTTCGACGCCGCCTATTGGAGCACGCAGGGCGCGTTGTCTGCGCTGGCGGCCGTCAAGGGCGGCGAGCGGGCTGCGTTCGCGCTCTGCCGCCCGCCGGGGCACCATGCCGGAGCGGACTATCTCGGCGGCTATTGTTATCTGAACGCGGCGGCGATCACGGCGCAGGCGGCGATCGACGCTGGAGCAAATCGCGTCGCGATCCTTGATATCGACTATCATCACGGCAACGGTACGCAGGATATTTTCTACGCGCGGGGTGATGTGTTCTACGCTTCTCTGCATGCCGATCCGGCGACCGATTACCCCTTTTACTGGGGCCATGCCGATGAGCGCGGTGCCGGCGAAGGGCGCGGCGCCAATCTCAATCTCCCGCTGCCACAGGGCACGACGATCGCCGGGTTTCGCCCTGCGCAGGCCGCGGCGCTCGACGCCATCGCCGCCTTCGCCCCCGATATCCTCGTCGTCAGCTTTGGCGCGGACACCTGGGAGGGCGATCCGATCAGCCACCTGAAGCTCGCCACCGCCGATTATCCCATCCTCGCCGCCGATATCGCCGCGCGCGGCTGGCCGACCGTGATCCTGATGGAGGGCGGCTATGCGGTGGGGGCGCTGGGTGGCAATGTGGCTGGCTTCCTCTCGGGTTTTTAAGGCCGATCGGTCGCATCAACGGGTGGCATCCCCGCCATCGATTTTGCCACCCCTTCCACCTGTTCCATTACCCGCAGGATATTGCCGCGCGCCAGCCCCGCGAGGTCGCCATCGCTCCACCCGCGCCGCGCGAGTTCGGCGAACAGCGCAGGGTAGCCGTCGACGCCGGTCATGTCCTTTGGCGACGTCCCGTTGATGCCGTCGAAATCGCTGCCGATGCCGACATGGTCCTTGCCGATCAGCCGGGCGATATGCTCGACATGGTCGGCGATTGTCGCCGACGTCACCAGCGGTTGTGGGTGCGCCGCTTCCCAGGCGAGCAGCGGTGCCGCCGCATTGGGACCGTAGACCTCCGCCGATGCGCCGACCGATTTGGCATAATCAGTCCGTGTCTTGTCCCATGAACGCCAGGTTTGCGAGACGAAGCTGGGGTAAAAATTGACCATCACCACCCCGCCATTCGCACCAATCTTCACCAGCAGGTCGTCGGGGATGTTACGCGGCGCATCATCAAGCGCGCGGGCGGAGGAATGCGAGGCCATCACCGGGGCCTTGGTCGCGCTGAGTACCGCTGCCATCGTCGCGTCCGAGACATGGCTGATGTCGAGGATCATGCCGATGCGGTTCATCTCCGCCACGACCTGTTTGCCGAACGCGGTGAGGCCATTGGCACGCGGCAGGTCGGTCGAAGCGTCTGCCCAGGGCAGGCTGCTGGTATGGGTCAGCGTCATATAGCGCACGCCGAGATCATAATAACGCCGCAGCATCGACAGCCGCCCGTCGATCTGGTGGCCGCCCTCAACGCCGATCAGAGAGGCGATCTTGCCTGCTTTCTCGATCCGCCGGATATCGGCCGCCGTCCCTGCCATTTCGAACGCACCCGGATTGGCGGCGACAAAGCGTTTGACGATATCGATTTCCTCCATCGTCATTTCGACGGCGCCCGGCCCCAGATTGTCCGCTGGAATCCACACCGACCAGAATTGCGCACCGACATGGCCCTTGCGAAGCCGGGGGATATCCGTCTGCAGCGGCAGCGGGAGCGTCGACGTATCTTTGGTCAGATCAACGGCCTCGACCTTGGCCTCGTAATTCTTGCGAATCTCCCAGGGCAGGTCGTTATGCCCGTCGATCACCGGGTTGGCGGCGAGCAGTTTTTCGACGCGTGCTGCCGTGGCGGGATCGGCGGGGACCGGCGCGCTGGCGGCTTGCGCCAGGATCAGCAGCAATGGCGTCAGCATATCAGTCTTCCCCTTGTTCGATCGCCGTCACGGCTCGGCGCTGGCGTGTATTGACCGCCAGCGTGAAGATATCCGGCCGAGCATAATGGCCGCTCACGTCGAGATCATAGCGCCCGCGCACAATGTCGCGCGGGTCCACGTCAGCGACGAGCACCGCCTCTTGCCCATAGACCGGTCCGGCAAGAATATCCCCCATCGGGCTGACGATCACGCTGCCGCCGCGGATCAGCACGGTCGCTGGGTCGTTGCCCTGGATGCAGTCGTAATCGACCGGGGCATCGGCGCGGGTCATGTACTGGCAGGCGCTGAGGACGAAGCAGCGGCCTTCATAGGCGATGTGGCGCATCGTCGTCTGCCAGATGTCACGGTCGTCGACGGTGGGGGCGCAGTAGAATTCGACCCCTTGCGCATAATAATGCTGGCGGAGTGCCGGCATGTAATTTTCCCAGCAGATGGCGGCGGCGACCTTGCCGATGGGGGTGTCTGCCACATCCAGGGTGGAGCCATCGCCCTGGCCCCAGATCAGCCGCTCGCTGGCGGTTGGCATCAGCTTGCGGTGGCGGGCGAGCAGTGCGCCTTCGGGGCTGAAGGTAAGCGCGGTGCAATAAAGCGTGGTGCCGTCGCGTTCGATGACGCCAACGACGAGGGTGGCGCTGGCGTTCGCCGCCATATCGGCGATGCGCTGGGTTTCGGGGCCCGGCACGATGATCGCGGATTGCCAGTAGCGGGCAAAGTCATCGCGACCGGCGGCGGTGCGCGAGCCGATACGGGCACCGAAATCGAGCCCCTTGGGATAGCCGCCGACATAGGCCTCGGGGAACACCGCGAGATTGACCTGCTGGTCGCGCAGCGTTTCGACATGCGCCGCCATCCGGTCGAGCGTGGCGGGCGTGTCAAACAGCGTGGAACCGGCCTGAACGACGGCGATTCGGCGGGTGGCGGGCGTGATCATGGGTGGAACAGCCCCCGGCTAGCTTCTCGAAATTGTCGAAGTTGTCAAAGTTGCGGGAAGTCGCATTTATTTGCCCGCCCGGTGCCGCATCGGACTCATGCGGTGGCCATGTTGCACAAACGCGGGCCTGTAGGACAGCATTTTCGACCCTGCCCGGCCATGTGCCATTATCAGGGTGCGACGAAGCCGTCCGCGAACACCAGCATGCCATCGCTATTGTCGATACGGTGATGGATGATCGCCTGATATTCGGGCGAGTTGTACCAGCCATGCGCCGCTTCTTTCGAGGCGAATTTGAGTACGACCGTGACAGGCGCGCCATCGCCCTCCATCCCCTCTGTCGCGCGGTCGGCAACCAGCAGCTCGGCCTCATGCGCAACCAGTGTTGGACCGACGGCGGCGGTGTAACGCTGATACCCCTCGGGATTGGTGATCCGGTAATTGGCGACGAGATAGGCGGCCATGTGCGGGTTCCTCAGGCGATGATTGCTTGGGCGAATGTGCGCGGAGAATAGGAGAGAGTCGAGCCGAAGCTGACGATGGCGTCTTGGGCGATGTGAGAAGACGGCGCACAACGCCAGCGTCCCCCGGGCCTGTGGCGGGGGCAGCCACCCGCGAGCGTACCGATGGTAGATTGAGCGGCCCGGATAGTTCATCAGTGGACCCCGGCACAAGGCCGGGCTGACAGAAAGGGAAGGTGGCAACAATCGCCCCATTCGTTGTCATCGCGACGGCCGGTTTCATTCTTCGCTACCGGACGCTTACGCGGTGGGTGCGATCGCCCAATCAGCGTCTATTGCTACATCATTGAACAGGATGGTGCCGGTAACCCTCTTGAAAAGGCAACGATGGAGGCTGGCGAGATTCCGCCAAAGAAGACTAAGGTCGACTCCGTAAGAACGGGGGAAGTATGCTTTTGATTGCTTTTCTACTCGGTACTGCTGTGCCTGGCCTAGCTTCCATCCAGCAACCGTCCGCAGCTCCGCAGGCTCCTGCAGAGCCGTCCAAGTTCCCTATTATCCAGGAAATCGATAAGATCGGAGGAAGCGGATCAACCCTGATCAGCTTCAATATCGATACGAACGGAAAGGCGTACGGCTGTACTGTGCTGGAGCCAAGCGGATCAGCTTATCTGGACGAGAAGGCGTGCGAGACATTGATGGATAAGGGGAAATTTCGACCGACCCTCAACGCACAGGGGAAGCGTGTTCCGACATATGGCAAGACCGTCCGCGTCCGCTGGAATATAGAGGAATAGAAAGCCCCTCATCTTGCTGCGGCAGCTATCCGGGGCAACGGTCTTGAAACCGGACCCCGTCCTTGACGCACTTACAGCCCTCCCTTTCACCAAGTCGTTTGGACCTAGACCCCGGCCCAGATCAGGCCCTTTGGCAGTTCAGCGCCACTGTAATCTACCTGCAGGACGCGACGGCTGGTGGCGCATGTCGAGGCCTCGGACGCATGCAGGATTGGCGTGGCATACACCCAGACGTCACCGCGCTCGGCGAGGCACGCGTAGCGACCCAGCCGATTTACGACGCGACCTATGTTGCCTTCCGGAATGCGGCCCATTCGGTGCGATCCGGGGGCAATCAGCAACGGCGCATTGTCTGCAGGGACGGGATCGAGATGGATGCGAAGCGTGATCATCTGCTCGATGATGGCGAAGGGCGGCTCGACATGATCAACGCCTGCCTTGATCGACCAGGGGCCGTAACCGGGGACGTCGCGGCGTTCCTTGACGGCGATCGTGCGGTCCTGATGCCAGCCAAGCGCCCAGTTGGTGGCGGCGGTCTTGTCGAACAGGATGGCGCGGACTGGGCGCGCGGCTTGCCCAAGGACATCCGCCACGACGCGACCAATCGGCCCGGTCGCTGAGATGAGCGGACCCAAGGTCGCTTGCCCGTAAAGCCGAATCCCCGCCTGTCCGGCGGGCAGATCGACAAGCGCGCTTTCGATTTCGGCGAGCGCACCCCGCGCACCACCCCTTTGCAGGGCGGCGCCATCGGTGGCGAGATCAAGGTCTGTCATCTGCAATCACCGGGCAAACCGACGCGGGAGTAAATCCCGCGTCGTCGGTCGCGGCTGCTGGCCGCGCCGGCCGGTCGAAGCGTTGTGCGCCCGCTTCGCTTGCGCCCACCGGTCAGCAACTTGGTTGCTGACCTACAGCTTCTCCGTCAACTCCGGCACGATCTTGAACAGATCGCCCACCAGCCCATAGTCCGCCACCTGGAAGATCGGCGCGTCCTCGTCCTTGTTGATGGCAATGATGGTCTTTGAATCCTTCATCCCCGCCAGATGCTGGATCGCGCCCGAGATGCCGATGGCGATATAGACTTCGGGGGCGACGATCTTGCCGGTCTGGCCGACCTGATAATCATTGGGCACATAGCCCGCGTCGACCGCCGCGCGGCTGGCACCGACGCCTGCGCCGAGCTTGTCGGCCAGGGGTTCGATGATCGTGTGGAAATTTTCGCTATTCTGCAGCGCGCGGCCACCCGAGACGATGATCTTGGCGCTCGTCAGTTCAGGGCGCTCGGATTTGGCGATTTCCGAGGAGATGAAGGTGGAGGTTCCCTTGTCGCCAGTCGAGGCGACGGCTTCGATCGTGCCTGATCCGCCGGACGTCGCTGCCTTGGCAAAGGCGGTGCCGCGCACCGTCAGCACCAGCTTGGCATCGCTCGACTTGACCGTGGCGATGGCGTTGCCGGCATAGATCGGGCGGGTGAAGCTGTTGTCGCCTTCGACCGAGAGGATGTCACTGATCTGCATGACGTCGAGCAGTGCCGCCACGCGTGGCGCGATGTTCTTGCCGGTCGAGGTGGAAGGCACGACGAACGCGTCGTGATGGCCCATCAGCTCGGCGACCAAGGGCGCGACATTTTCAGCGAGCGCGTGCGCAAAAGCCGCATCATCGGCGACATGGACCTTGCCCACGCCGGCGATCTTCGCAGCGGCTTCAGCGACCGCGCCGACGCCTTGCCCGGCGACCAGCAGATGGACTTCGCCCAGCTGGCTCGCGGCGGTGACTGCCGACAGCGTGGCATCCTTGACGGTCGCGCCGTCATGCTCGACCCAAACCAACGTCTTCATGCGACGACTCCCAATGCCTTCAGCTTGCCGATCAGTTCATCGACGTCCGCCACCTTCACGCCCGCGCTGCGCTTGGCCGGTTCCTCGACCTTGAGCGTGGTGATGCGCGGGGCGATGTCCACGCCGTAATCGGCGGCGGTCTTTTGTGCGAGCGGCTTGGCCTTGGCCTTCATGATGTTGGGCAGCGAGGCATAGCGCGGCTCGTTGAGGCGCAGATCGGTGGTGACGATGGCGGGGAGCTTGAGCTCGACCGTTTCCGCGCCGCCGTCGATTTCGCGCGTCACCTTGACGGTGTCGCCGGTGACCTCGACCGCGCTCGCAAAGGTGCCCTGGCCCCAGCCGGTGAGGGCGGCGAGCATCTGGCCGGTCTGGTTGTTGTCGTCATCGATCGCCTGCTTGCCGAGGATGATCAGGCCGGGCTGTTCCTCGTCCGCGATGGCCTTCAGGAGCTTGGCGACGCCCAAGGGCTCGACGCGGTCCTCGGTGACGATCAGGATCGCGCGGTCAGCACCCATGGCGAGCGCGGTGCGCAGCGTTTCCTGCGCCTTCTGCTCTCCGATCGAGACGGCGACGATTTCCGTCACGACGCCCTTTTCCTTGAGGCGGATGGCTTCCTCGACCGCGATCTCGTCAAACGGGTTCATGCTCATCTTGACGTTGGCAAGATCGATGCCCGACCCGTCCGCCTTCACGCGGGGCTTTACGTTATAGTCAAGCACGCGCTTGACGGGGACCAGTACCTTCATCTTCGTCCTCTCTATATCCCCTCTCCCTGAAGGGAGAGGATACCGAAGCTTGCGAGCTTGCTCGCTAGCGTAGGTTGGTGAGGGGGTTTCACGATCGATAGGGCGATCCCCTCACCCAGCTCCGACTAGGCAGCAAGCTGCCAAGTCTGCGCAACCCTCTCCCGACGGGAGAGGGATAGTATTTCAAGCCGCCGCCTTTACCTCGGCGACAATCTTGCGCGCCGCATCGCCCAGATCATTGGCGGGGACGATGGCGAGGCCCGAATTGGCCAGGATCGCCTTGCCGGCCTCGACATTGGTGCCTTCCAGTCGAACCACGAGTGGCACGGACAGGTTCACTTCCTTGGCCGCCGCGACGATGCCTTCGGCGATGATGTCGCACTTCATGATGCCGCCGAAGATGTTGACCAGGATGCCCTTCACATTCGGATCGGCGAGGATGATCTTGAACGCGGCCGTCACCTTTTCCTTGTTGGCGCCGCCGCCGACATCAAGGAAATTGGCGGGGAACATGCCGTTGAGCTTGATGATGTCCATCGTCGCCATGGCGAGGCCCGCACCATTGACCATGCAGCCGATATCGCCGTCGAGCTTGATATAGGCGAGGTCGTATTTCGATGCTTCGAGCTCGGCTGGGTCTTCCTCCGATTCGTCGCGCAGCGCCATCAGATCCTTGTGGCGGAACAGCGCGTTGTTATCGAACCCCACCTTGGCATCGAGCACGAGCAATTGGTTGTCGGTGGTGACGGCGAGCGGGTTGATCTCGATCTGCTCGGCAACGGTGCCCATGAAGGCGTCATAGAGCTTGGCGGCGACATTGGCCGCCTGCTTCGCCAGATCGCCGGTCAGGCCAAGCGCATCGGCGACGGCGCGACCGTGATGCGGCATATAGCCGGTGGCCTGATCAACATCGATTGCCATGATCTTTTCGGGCGTGTCGTGCGCGACGGTTTCGATGTCCATGCCGCCTTCGGTTGAGACAACCATCGAGACCCGGCCAGTGGCGCGGTTGACGAGCAAAGCGAGGTAGAATTCCTTGGCGATATCAACGCCATCAGTGACGTAGAGGCGGTTGACCTGCTTGCCATGCTCGCCGGTCTGGATCGTCACCAGCGTGTTGCCGAGCATGTCGGTGGCGGCGGCGCGGACCTCATCTTCGGTGCGGGCGAGGCGGACGCCGCCCTTGGCATCGGGGCCGAGTTCCTTGAACTTGCCCTTGCCGCGGCCGCCGGCGTGAATCTGCGCCTTCACGACATAAAGCGGCCCGGGCAGCTTCTTCGACGCCGCAACGGCTTCCTCCACGCTCATGGCGGCAAAGCCGGCGGGGACGGGGACGCCGAAGGTGGCGAGCAATTCCTTGGCCTGATATTCGTGGATGTTCATGAGGGGCCTTGCGCCTTTCGAAGATCGGGAATGCGACACGCCTTAAGCACAGTGCGCACGCCAAATCCAGATATGCCTTCGTCCTATCGCCTTCTTGCTGCCCGGCGCTTATAGATACCGCATGTCGATCATCGCTGGCTTAGCCCTGTTCTTTGCGACCATCCTGGGGATGGAGGTGTTTGCCTATGTCGTCCACCGCTGGGTGATGCACGGCTTTGGCTGGTTCCTGCATGAAAGCCACCACCAGCCGCGTACCGGTTTTTGGGAATTGAACGACTGGTATTTCGTGATTTTCGCGACACCCTCGATCGTGCTGCTGGTGCTGGGGACGAGCGGGACGACGGGCGACTGGGCGACCTGGACGGGGGCGGGAATCGCGGGATATGGCGCGATTTACCTCGGCTTTCACGACATCATCGTCCACCGGCGGCTTGAGTCGGGCTATGTGCCGCGCTGGAATTACATGAAGCGGATCGTGCAGGCGCACCGCTTGCACCATGTCGTCGGCACCAAGCACGGGACGGTCAGCTTCGGCTTCATCTATGCGCCCAAGCCCGAGGTGCTGAAGGCGGAATTGAAGCGGCGCGAGCTGGCGGGCGTGCGCGCGGCGGGCGCGCAGGACGGCTCGGGCAGATCAGTCGAACAGGCTTGAGACCGAGCTTTCGTCCGCGATCCGCCTGATCGCCTCGGCGAGCAGCGGTGCGATCGTCAGCAGGCGGATACGCTCTGTGCCCTTGATCACCTCATGCTGGCCGATCGAATCGGTGATGATCAGTTCGCTGAGCGCTGAACCCTCGACGCGCGCGACGGCGCCGCCCGACAGCACGCCGTGGGTGCAATAGGCGATTGCATCCGCTGCCCCTGCCTGCTTGAGCGCGGCAGCGGCATTGCAGAGCGTGCCCGCCGAATCGACGATATCGTCGATCAGGATGCAGAAGCGCCCCTCGACATCACCGATGATGTTCATGACTTCTGATTCGCCCGCGCGCTCGCGGCGCTTGTCGACAATGGCGAGCGGGGCGTTGTTGAGCCGCTTGGCGAGCGCGCGCGCGCGGACGACGCCGCCGACATCGGGCGAGACGACCATCAGGTTGCGGTCGCCATAGCGCGCGATGATATCTGCCGACATCACCGGCGCGCCGTAGAGATTGTCGGTCGGGATATCGAAAAAGCCCTGGATCTGCCCGGCATGGAGATCGACCGACAGCACGCGGTCTGCCCCCGCCACAGTGATGAGATTGGCGACGAGCTTGGCCGAGATCGGCGTGCGCGGGCCGGGTTTGCGGTCCTGCCGGGCATAGCCGAAATAGGGGATGACCGCGGTGATGCGCCGCGCCGACGCACGCTTCAGCGCATCGATGCAGATCAGCAACTCCATAAGGTTGTCATTGGCCGGATAGCCGGTCGATTGCAGCACGAACACGTCCTCTCCGCGGACATTTTCGTGGATTTCGACGAACACTTCCTCATCGGCGAAGCGGCGCACGCTCGCCTGGGTCAGCGGGATTTCAAGATAGCTCGCCACGTCGCGCGCCAGCGGCAGGTTCGAATTGCCGGTCATCAATTTCATCTGGCGCTCTTCCCCGTAACAGATGTGTCATCCCTTAAAGCGCCGATCCGACGACGCAAAGGGGCATTGCCGCTCAACCGCACGCTGCCTAGAGCAACTTGCATGACCGTCACCACCCGTTTCGCTCCATCGCCCACCGGCACGCTGCATGTCGGCAATATCCGTCCCGCGCTCCAGAACTGGCTGTTGGCCAAAAAACATGGCGGGCGGTTCATGCTGCGGATCGACGATACCGATGCGGCGCGCAGCGAGGAGCGGTTTGTCGACTCGATCCGGGCCGATCTCGCATGGCTGGGGCTCGAGCCCGATGGCGAGGTGCGGCAGTCCGAGCGGTTCGCGCTGTATCAGGCGCGGTTCGATCAACTGGTCGCCGCGGGGCGGATCTATCCGGCGTATGAGACCGCGCAGGAACTGGACCTGAGGCGCAAGATCGCCGCCGGGCGCGGCCTCCCGCCGGTTTACGACCGGGCGGCGCTGGCGCTGAGCGATGCCGATCGTGCAGCGCTGGAGAGCGAGGGCGTGCGCCCGCACTGGCGCTTCAAGCTCGACCATGACGCGCCGATCGAATGGGACGATCTGATCCGCGGCCCCCAAAAGCTCGATCCGGGGACGATGAGCGACCCGGTCATCCGCCGCGCCGACGGGACCTGGCTCTATATGCTGCCCTCGGCGATCGACGATGCCGATATGGGCGTCAGCCATGTCGTGCGCGGTGAGGATCATGTTTCCAACACCGCGCTGCAATTGCAGATGTTCGCAGCGATGGGCGCGCCGCCGCCACAGTTCGCGCATGCAGCGTTGCTGGTCGGCACCGAGGGAAAATTATCAAAGCGGCTGGGGTCGATTGGCGTCGACGCATTTCGCGAGAACGGGATCGAACCCGAGGCGATCGTCGCTTTGCTTGCACGGCTGGGGACGAGCGACCCGGTCGAGCCATTGATCGACCGTGCGCCGCTGATCGCGGCGTTCGACCTGGCGCGATTCGGGCGAGCGCCGGCGCGCTTCGACGATGGCGAGCTTGAAACACTGAACGCCAAGATCATCCACCAGCTGCCCTTTGCGCGGGTGGCGGGGCAGCTGCCCGGCGGCATGGATGAGGCGACCTGGAACGCGGTTCGCCCCAATTTGAAGACTGTCGCCGAAGCCGCCGACTGGTGGCAGGTGATCGAAGGGCCGATCGATACCGCCGTCGCCGACGAGGATCGCGGCTTTCTTGACCGTGCGGCGGTGATTGCCGCCGATCTCGACTGGTCGGCCGACCCCTGGCACGCGCTGACCGGCACGCTGAAGGCAGAGACGGGCCGCAGCGGCAAATCCCTGTTCCTGCCGCTTCGCCGGGCACTGACCGGGCGCGACCACGGGCCGGACATGGCGACGATGATGACGCTGATCGGCCAGCCGCGCGTGCTCGAACGATTGCGCCAATAGCCCCAAGACGCTGATTTCAGGCTGATTTCAGGCTGATTTCAGGCGGAATCATCATGTTGACTGGAACATGTAATGATGTATCATCACAATTATCGGTCGCAAGAGCCGATGATGGAGATGGAGACAGGCCATGTATGCCAATCGATATGGTGGAGACCGCCGGCTGCAACCCGCCAGCCTGGCAGTGGCGCTGGCGATCAATGGCGGCGTGCTGACCGCCGTGCTGCTCGCGGCGCCCGAGATGATCACCAAGCCGATCTACAAGCCGTTCAAAACCTACCCGGTTATCGATCCGCCGCCGCCGCCGCCCGAGCCGGCGCCGCCACTGGCCAAAGCCAATCCTGCCCCTGCACCCAAACCCGTCATCCCCAAATCGATCGTCCCCGATCCTTCGCCCCCGGTCGACCTGACGCTGAAGGGTGGCGGTGACGTGATCGTCGACGCTGTCGGGGGCACGGACGGGACCGGCGCGATTGTCGAGCCGCCCGCTCCGCCGGCGCCGGTGTTTACCGATCCGGCATTCGACCAGCGTTATGCCCGCTCGTTCCAGCCCGCCTATCCGCCAGCCGAGCGGCGATTGGAGCGTGAGGGCAGCGTGACGGTTCGGGTGCTGATCGGCACCGATGGGCGGGTCAAGCAGGTTGAGCGGCAGGCGGCGACCTCCGACGATTTCTTTGCGACGACCCAGCGCGCCGCGCTGGCGCAGTGGCGCTTCCGCCCGGCCACGCGCAACGGCGTGCCGATCGAGCGGTGGAAGACGATCCACGTTACCTTCCAGCTCGAGGACGGATAAGGCAGGCGGCGTACCCGGCGGGGGGCTGGCATCGGCCCCCCGCGACCGCTATCTTGATGGCCATGTCATACTTTGCCCGCTTTTCGCCGCTTTACGCGATCCGCGACCTTCGCTTTTTCCTGGCGCAGCGACGGCCCTATGAGCTGGGCTTTCTCGCGCTGGCGATGATCGTCACGGTCGCCATCATCGCCGGCTTCGTGCGCGATTCGCATGTGAAGACGCCGTACAAGCGCAACATCATCTATGTGGAGCAATGGCCCGCCGACCGCACCGAGGCGCAGATTGTGGCGCAGCAAAAGATCGATCAGGTGGTCAAGCACAAGCAGCAGGCCGAGCTGAAGAAGCAGCAGGACGAACGCCAGGCCGAATTCAAGCGGCTCGATGACAAGCTGAAGGCGATGGGCATCTGACCAGGTCAATGACCCATGCCGCCGCCGATGACGGGCGCTGGATGGGCGCAGCGCTGGCGCTGGGCGAGCGTGGCCGCGGCCTGACGGCACCCAACCCGTGTGTCGGTTGCGTCATCGTCAAGGACGACCGGGTCGTCGGGCGCGGCTGGACGCAGCCGGGCGGCCGCCCGCATGCCGAGGCAATGGCCGTCGCGCAGGCGGGGCCGACCGCGCGCGGCGCCACCGCCTATGTCACGCTGGAACCCTGTGCCGGCCCCAGCCCGCGCGGCCCTGCCTGTGTCGATGTGCTCTCCGCGTCGGGCGTCGGCCGCGTGGTGGTGGCGATTGGCGATCCGTTTCCTGCGGTAAATGGCCGGGGGCTGGCGCGGCTGGCGGCGGCGGGCTGCGCCGTGACGACTGGCCCCCGTGCCGCCGATGCAGACCGCGCGATGCTTGGATTTCTGACCCGTCAGCGGCTCGGCCGCCCCGCGGTCACGCTCAAACTCGCCACCTCGCTCGACGGATGCATTGCGATGGCCGATGGCAGCAGCCGCTGGATCACCGGCGATGCAGCACGCGCGCATGCCCATCTCGAACGCGCCCGGCATGAGGCGATCCTGGTCGGGCGCGGGACGCTCGACGCCGATGCGCCAGCGCTCGATGTGCGGCTTGAGGGGCTGGAAGCGCGGTCACCGCGGCGCCTGCTCCTGACGCGTCGCCCGGATATGGTGTCGGGATGGGAAACGGTCACCAGTCCGGCGGCCATCGCCGCGCTTGAGGGCGTCAACGACCTGCTCGTCGAAGGCGGCGCAAAAACCGCTGCGGCGTTCCTGGCCGCCGATCTGGTCGATCGGCTGCTGGTGTATCGCGCGCCGATCCTGATCGGTGGCGGTACAGCGGCGCTGGGCGATATCGGGCTGGCGACATTGGGGGCGGCGCATGGCCGCTGGCGACGCCATGATGCGCGCCAGCTTGGCAGCGACCGCCTCGAAGTCTACGAGCGTCGGCGAGGATAGGGCATATGTTCACAGGCATCATCACCGATATCGGCACGATCGACTTGGTCGAGCAACGCGGCGACACGCGAGTCGTCGTCCGGTCAAACTACGACATGGCGACGGTCGATCTGGGGGCATCAATCGCCTGTTCGGGGGTTTGCCTCACGGTCATCGACAAATCGGGGCCTGGCGTGCCGGGCTGGTTCGCGGTCGACGTGTCGGGCGAAACGCTGAGCCGCACCGCGCAAGGCCAATGGACCACCGGCCGCCGACTGAACCTGGAGCGCGCGCTCAAGATCGGCGACGAGCTTGGCGGCCATATCGTGACGGGCCATATCGATGGGATCGGCGAGGTGGTGTCGATCCAGCCCGAGGGCGGATCGCACCGGGTGGACATAAGCTGCCCGGCCGAAATCGCGCCTTTCATCGCCGCCAAGGGATCGGTTACCGTCGACGGCGTCTCGCTGACGGTGAACAGCGTGGCGGACAAGCCGGGCGGCAGCGCCGTGTTCGGCCTCAACATCATTCCGCATACCTGGCAGGTTACCGCCTTTGGCGACATGGCGGTGGGCAATGCCGTCAACCTGGAAATCGACGTGTTGGCGCGGTATTTGTCGCGCATGCGGGAACGGCTCGTGATCGATAAATCGCTTTTGGTGTGATTTTTCTTATTGACGATCACATTGCGATGTGATTATTTCGCGTCCATGAGCACGCAACTGATCGAAAAACTCCGCAGCCTTGTCACCGATGGCGGCATGTCGCGTTCCGGGCTGGCCCGCGCGGCCGGGCTCCACGCCAACACGCTGCGCGACCTCGAATCGCCCGACTGGAACCCGACAGCGGAGACGCTGCGCAAGCTGGAGACCTTCATCTTCAGCAATGACGATGCCCCCGCTCTGGTGCCGATCGAGGAGATCATCGACGAGGCACGCAATGGCCGGATGTTCATTCTGGTCGATGACGAGGATCGCGAGAATGAGGGCGATCTGGTCATCCCCGCGCAGATGGCGACGCCCGATGCGATCAATTTCATGGCGACGCATGGCCGTGGTCTCATCTGTCTGTCGCTGAGCAAGGCGCGGGTCGATGCACTGGGGCTGGAGCTGATGAGCCGCGCCAATGGCACGCGCCACGAAACCGCCTTCACCACCTCGATTGAGGCATTGGAAGGCGTGACGACCGGGATTTCCGCGGCTGACCGTGCGCGGACCATCTCGGTCGCAATCGATTCGTCGAAGGGCAAGGCCGATATCGTGACGCCGGGGCATGTCTTCCCGCTGGTCGCGCGCGAAGGCGGGGTGCTGGTGCGGGCAGGGCATACCGAGGCGGCGGTCGATGTCGCGCGGCTGGCCGGGCTCAACCCGTCGGGCGTGATCTGCGAGATCATGAAGGACGACGGCACGATGGCGCGGATGGACGATCTGATCGCCTTTGCGCGGATGCATAATCTGAAGATGGGCACGATCCGCGACCTGATCGCCTATCGCCGCAAGCACGACCATCTCGTCGAAAAGCGCGCGGAGATGAGCTTCCAGAGCCAATGGGGTGGCGACTGGCGGGCGATGACTTTCTTCAACAAGGCGAGCGGCGACGAAACCATCGCGCTGGTCAAGGGCCGGATCGACCCCGACGCGCCGACGCTGGTGCGGATGCACACCGCTTCCTGGTTCGTCGACATGTTTGGCGAAGTGTCCGAGCGATCCGGGCTGTTGTCGAAATCGATGGAGGCAATTGCCGAGGCCGGTTCGGGCGTGATCGTCGTGATCAACCGGCCGATGAAGGACAGCGTGTCGCGCTTCATCAAGCTGCGCGGCGAGGGCAAGGGCGCGGGCGCCCCCGAGATCGAGGAACTGCGCGATTACGGCGTGGGCGCGCAGATATTGGCGGAACTGGGCGTGCAGGACATGGTGCTGCTGACCAATACGCATCACACGCTGGTGGGTCTTGATGGGTATGGCCTGAGCATCGTCGGCGAGCGGCCGATCCCGGGGACCGGCGGGGAGTGATGCGCACGGGGCGCGACGAAGCGCGCGACCCGAAATATGCCCATATCGAGCGCGAACGCCGCTGGCTGGTCGATCGCGCCAGGCGGCCCGATATTGCGGGCACACCATCCACGCTGATCGAGGATCGCTACATTTCGGGCACGCGACTGCGATTGCGGCGGATGATCGCGAGCGATGGCGACGTGGCGCTCAAGCTGACCAAGAAATATGCGGCGGACGATCCGATCGCGCGGCCAATCGTGACAGCCTATCTCGATGAGGCCGAATTCGCCGTTTTCGGTGCGCTGCCGGCAGCGACAATCGTTAAGCGGCGGTACAAATTGATGGAGGGCGGGATCGCTTTCAGCCTCGATTGCTTCGAAGGGCCGCTCGGGCCGCTCGAAATCGCCGAGATAGAATGGCCTGACGATACCGGGCTTCGGGCTTTGCATGCGCCGTCATGGGCGGTACGAGAGATCAGCAATGATCCCCGGTATCAGGGCGGCGCCCTGGCCACCGACGGACTTCCAAAGGATTAACCTTGGCCAAGATCCTCATCGTCGAAGCGCGTTTTTACGATCATCTCAATGACCTGCTGCTCGCAGGCGCGCGCGCCGCAATCGAGGATGCAGGGCATGCGCATGAGACGATCACCGTGCCCGGCGCGCTCGAGATTCCGGGCGCCATTGCGCTGGCGAGCGAAAGCGGCGCCTATGACTGCTATGTCGGGATCGGGGTGGTGATCCGGGGGGAGACCTATCATTTCGAGATCGTCGCGGGTGAAAGCGCGCGCGGGCTGATGGCCCTCAGCATGGACGGGCTGTGCATCGGCAACGGCATCTTGACGACCGAGAACGAGGCGCAGGCGCTGACCCGCGCGCGCCCGACCGAAAAGGACAAGGGCGGCGAGGCGGCCAAGGCGGCGCTTGCGATGATGGCGCTGAAGGCCCGCTTCGGCTGAGCGCATGCGACAGGCGCCACCGCCCTCGCGCTATCGCATCTATGAACGCAACCGGCGGTTGGTGGTGGTCGATAACTGGGCGGAGGGCGGTGCCGATCGCGCAATATCGGTACCGGTCATGGCGCCGCGCGCCGCGCGCCAGGGACAGCCGGGCAAGCTCAACCGGATCGCTTTTGACGGACGAACCAGCTTCACCACGCACCCGCTGTTCGACGCCAAGGGGCCGCGCACGCTTGTGCTTGACCCCGGTAGCGCATCGGTGATCGGCGGGATGAAGGTGGCACTGGGATTTACCGCGGCACTGGCGGTCTTCCTGGTGGTGGTCGCGCCCTATCTGTTGCTGCCGCTGGTCGTGCTGCTGCAGCGCAAGCCGCGTGAGCGGATGCGCGGTGCGATCACGGCCTGGCTCGACCGCGCGGGCAACCAGCCTTCCTGAAGGACCCTGAAGGACAATGCGATGAACGGCCCGATAATGTTCACCGAACGGCTGATTCTGCGGCCAATGATAGCAGCGGATTTCGATGCCTGGGCCGATTTCCATGCTGATGCCGAGACGATGCATTTTTTGGGAGGCGTCCAGTCGCGCCCCGTCGCCTGGCGCAGCCTGTGCGCGATGACAGGCGCCTGGACGATCCGCGGCTTTGGGATGTTTTCGATGATCCTTCGCGACAGTGGTGCGTGGATCGGTCGTACCGGGCCGTGGCACCCCGAGGGCTGGCCGGGAACCGAGGTCGGCTGGGGCGTGGCGCGCGCCTTTGCCGGCAAGGGCTTTGCCCATGAGGCAGCCGTCGCGTGTATGGATTACGCCGTCGACGTGCTCGGCTGGGACGACATCATCCATACGATCCATCCCGATAATGCCGCCTCGATCGCGCTGGCGCGGCGGCTGGGCTCGGTCAATCGCGGCGAATCGAGATTGCCGCCGCCGTTCGATGCCTCGCCCGTCGATGCCTGGGGCCAGACCGCTGCCGAGTGGCGCGCCCGGCGGGCAAGCCGCTAGTCTTTTGTGCGCGCCTTACTTATACTGATGTAAGTAACGACCCCGGAGACCCCCATGGCGCTCGCGCATACCTTCAAGGCCAACCCGCATTGGCTGAAGCCGATCCCGCAAAGCGCGATCCGCAACATCCCGGGGGAAGACGGGCTGCCTTTGGTCGGCAACACCTTTCGCATGCTGCGCGATCCGGTGGGTTTCGGGCGGCGGATGATCGCCACGTACGGTCCGGTGTTTCGCAACAACGCCTTTGGCGGGCCGCAGGTCAACATGGTCGGCCCCGACGCCAATGAACTGTTGCTGTTCGACCGGGACAAGGTGTTTTCGTCCGAACAGGGCTGGGGCCCGCTGCTCAACCTGCTGTTTCCGCGCGGGCTGATGCTGATGGATTTCGAGAAGCACCGCGCCGACCGCAAGGTGATGGCAGTCGCCTTCAAGCCCGAGCCGATGCGGCATTATGCGCACGTGCTGAACGAGGGCATTTCGCGCCAGGTGAGCGGCTGGGGCAACAGGCCGATCAATTTCTACGACGCGGTCAAGGAGCTGACGCTCGATCTGGCGGCGGAAAGCTTTCTCGGCATGGATCTGGGGCCCGAAGCCACCAAGATCAACAAGGCCTTTGTCGATGAGGTGCAGGCAAGCGTGACGCCCATTCGCGTGCCGCTGCCCGGCACGATGATGGCCAAGGGCGTAAAGGCGCGCCAATATCTGGTCGACTTCTTCCTGCGCGAAATTCCCAAGCGGCGGGCCGGGACGGGTCAGGACTTTTTCTCGCAATTCTGCCGCGCGACCGATGAAGACGGCGAGCCGCTGTCCGACATGGCGATTGCCGATCACATGAACTTCCTGATGATGGCGGCGCACGACACCATCACCTCATCGGCGACCAGCCTGGTGATGCTGCTGGGCCGCAACCCCGAATGGCAGGAAAAATTGCGCGCCGAGATCGCCGAGCTGGGGCTCAACGATGAGGAAGGGCTCGCCTATGGCCAGCTCGACCGGCTCGAGCTCACCGACTTTGCCTTCAAGGAAGCGCTGCGGCTGATCCCGCCGGTGCCGTCGCTGCCCCGGCGCGCGCTGAAACCGTTCAGCTTTGGCGGCTACCAGATTCCGGCCGGGGCCAGTTGCAACATCGCGGTCGCCTATACGCACATGATGCCCGAAATCTGGCCCGAGCCCGAAAAATTCGATCCAATGCGCTTTTCGCCCGAACAATCGCGCGGGCGGCATAAATATGCCTGGGTGCCGTTTGGCGGCGGCGCGCATATGTGCCTGGGGTTGCACTTCGCGACCATGCAGATCCGCATTTTGATGGTGCAGCTGCTGCGCCGCTACCGGATCGAGCTCGATGAAGGCAGCGGCGCCGAATGGCAGCCCTGGCCGATTCCGCGCCCCAAGGACGGGCTGCCGCTGCGGTTCATCCCGCTCGGCTGACCCGTCCCCGCGCTTGCGTCATTCAGCGGCGACCGATTCCAGCGACGGGTAATCGATATACCCTTCCGGTCCCTGACTGTACCAGGTGCGGAAATTGCCTTCGTTGAGCGGCGCGCCGGTGCGCAGCCGCTCGGGCAGATCGGGGTTGGCAAGAAACGCGCGGCCAAAGCTGACCGCGTCCGCCACGCCCGAATCGATGGCCGCCTGCGCTGCTTCGGCGGTGAAATAATCGGAGTTGACCACCAGCGGGCCGGTAAACACGTCGCGGATGGCGGGCGACAGCTTGGGCACATCGGTGCGGCCAAAGGTGCCTCCAGGGCCAGGTTCGCGCAGCTCCAGGAAGCCGATGCCGATATCGCTCAGGATCTTGGCGGCTGTGGTGAAGAGGGCCTGCGGGTTGCTGTCATCCACGCCTTGCGATTCGCCATTGGGGGAGAGCCGGACCGAGGTGCGGTCGGCGCCGGCGACCGAGGCAACCCGCTCGGTCACTTCGCGCAGCAGCCGCGTGCGGTTCTCGATCGACCCGCCATAGATGTCATCGCGGTGATTGGCGCCGTCGCGCAGGAACTGATCGATCAGATAGCCATTGGCGGCGTGGATCTGCACGCCATCAAAACCGGCGGCGAGCGCGTTTTTCGTGGCGCGGGCATAATCGTCGAGCAGGCCGGGGATCTCGTCGAGCGTCAGCGGGCGCGCGGTTTCAAAATCCTGGCGGCCTTCATAAGTGTGCGCCTGGCCGGCGGTCGCGGTCGCCGACGACGATACCGGCTGGCCGCCGATGACCGACGAATGCACCTGGCGGCCCATATGCCAGAGCTGGGCGATGATGCGGCCACCGGCGGCATGCGTCTGCGCGATCACCGGCTTCCAGCCTTCGGTCTGCTCGTCGGTCCACAGGCCCGGCGCAAACGGCCAGCCAAGCCCCTGGCGGCTGATGCCGGTCGCTTCGGAAATGATCAGCCCGGCGCTTGCGCGCTGCGCATAATACTCGCCCATCAAAGGCTGCGGGACATGGCCCTTGCTCGATCGACCGCGCGTGAGCGGTGCCATCAGAATGCGGTTGGGCGCGGCGATGGCGCCGAGTTGGATCGGATCGAACAGGCTGGACATGGACTAGCTTCCTCGTTGAGCCCGTGGCAGGGCGGCGTCGATGAGATAGGACGCTATCTGCCGCAATGCACCTGTCTTGGTCCCCAAGAAAATCTAGCCTCCGATAAAAGTACGTGACCATGGCCGACACTCCTTCTGCACCCATCGCCTCATCGCCGCCTGCGGCTGCCTTTGTCGCGATGATGGTTGGCAATGTCGCGCTCGCCTTTGGCCCCTGGTTCGTGCGGATGGCCGATACCGGCCCGGTCGCATCCGCCTTTTGGCGGATCACGCTGGCCGCACCGCTGCTGGTGGCGGTCGCGCTGGCGACGGGGTGGCGGCCGATGCAGGTGTCGCGATCGATCTGGGGTTTTGTGATACTGGCTGGGCTGTGCTTCGCGGCGGATCTCTCGAGCTGGCACATCGGCATCCTGCGGACGACGCTGGCCAATGCCACCCTGTTCGGCAATTCGACGATCCTGTTCTTCCCGATTTATGGCTTCATCGTCGCCCGCGCCCTGCCGAGCCGGACGCAAGGGTTCGCGCTGCTGCTGGCAGCGATCGGCGCCGCCTTGCTGATGGGGCAATCCTATAGCCTTGATCCGCGCCATCTGGCGGGCGATCTGCTCTGCCTGCTCGCCGGGTTGCTCTACACCGCCTATTTCGTGCTGATGGCACGGGCGCGCGAAACGATTGCGCCGATCGCGACCCTGGCCATGTCGACGATCGCGAGCATCGCGCCGCTATGGCTTTTCGCCGCGCTGCTCGGTGAGAAGATCCTGCCCGATCATTGGGGCGTGCTGATCGCTCTCGCCTTTTTCAGCCAGGTGCTGGGGCAGGGGCTGATGATCTATGCGCTCGGCAAGTTATCGCCCCTGGTGATGGGGATCGGCCTGCTGGTGCAACCGATCGTCGGCGGCACTGTGGGGTGGATTGCCTATGGCGAGCGGCTGGGGGCGGCCGACCTGATCGGCGCTGTGCTGGTCGCGGTGGCACTGGTGCTGGTGCGCCGACCCGTTCCCCCACCGCCATCCGTGCCGCTTGGCGCGAGCGCGATCAGCGGCTAATCGGTGTCGCTCAAGGAGATTGACGATGTCCGCTACCCTGGCCCCCGATGCAACGCTTGATGAAGTGCGCGCCGCGCTGGCGCCGCTGATCGCTGATAATGCGGCGTTTGATGGGTGGACGCCGGCCGCGCTGGAGATGGCGGCCGACATGGCCGGGGTCGATGCCGATATCGCGGCGCTCGCCTTCAATGGCGGCGCGGTCGACATGATCGATGCCTGGTTCGGCTCTGTCGACGAGCAGATGCAAGTCGCCGTGCCCGCGGTCGCGCTTGACCGGATGAAGGTGCGCGCCAAGATCACTGCGCTGGTCGAGGCCCGGCTGGCGGCGGTTGCCGATAACCGCGAATCGCTGCGGCGCGCGCTCGCCATTCTGGCGATGCCGCAAAATGTGGTGCGCGCGGGCAAGCTCGGTTGGCGAAGCGTGGATTTGATGTGGCGGCTGGCGGGCGACACGGCGACCGACTATAACCATTACACCAAGCGCGCGATCCTGGCTGGGGTCTATGCCGCCACGGTCACGGTGTTCCTCGACGATGAGAGCGAGGATTGGGCCGACACCCGCGCCTTCCTTGCCCGGCGGATCGAGGGGATCATGCGGTTTGAGAAAACCAAGGCCGATTTCACCGCGCGCACGCAGAATCTGCCGAGCCTGTCGCGCTTCATCGGGCGGTTGCGTTATCCGGTGGTGTGATCGTCCCAGTGCCCGTTGAACATCGGCGTGCAATCGCCCGCGACGGTGGCGACGATGCCGGCAGCGGTGCGGTTTGCGGCAAGGCGCAACAGGCTTGGTCGGCCCATCTCGACCCCCTGGCGGCTGGTGAAGTGGGCTGCCTCGCCGCCGTCGATCGATAGCAAGAATGCCGCGAGCGCCGCGTTGGCGCTACCGGTTGCCGGATCTTCATAGGTCCCCGCCAGTGGCGCAAACATCCGGGCATGAATTTGGTCAGCGCTCCGCGTGTAAATCAGGAGCGACAGTCGGTCGCCATCGCCCGCCATCCGCGCGCGCGCTTCGCGGAACCGGGCGATGTCGGGCACAGCTTGCGCCAAGGCCTCAGGCGTCACGGCGGCGGCCACAAAATTCATGCCGACCGAAATTTCTGTTGGCGGATGCGGGTTGCCGAGCACCGACCCGTCCGGGAGGCCAAGACAGGCGGCGATCACCGATGGATCCAGGGTCGCCGCGGTCGTCAGCGGTTGGGGGGCGGCGATCCGCGCGCCTGTGACCTGGCCGGTCGCGCTGCGCTGGAGCACCGCCTCGACCAAGCCGGCGGCCAGTTCCAGCTTCAGGCGGGCGCCGTGATGATCGCGGCGGCGCGCGAGCACACAGGCCGTGCCGATGCTGGGATGGCCGGCAAACGGCATTTCTGCGCTGCGATTGAAGATGCGGACCCGCGCATCATTGGCTGGATCCGCCGGCGGGAGGACGAAGGCGGTCTCGCTCAGGTTGAGTTCGGCGGCAAGTGCCTGCATCGTCGCGTCGTCCATGCCCGACGCATCCATGAAAACAGCAAGCGGATTGCCGCCGAAGCGCTGATCGGTAAAGACATCGACGGTTTCAAAATCGAAGCGACGCATTTTCATCTCCGTGATCGTGCTTCGTTAATTCGCCAAGGAACGAAATGCAAGACGCCGACCTGTTTCGCATATTGGGCAATTCGAGCCGGCTGGCGATCCTGGGCTGGCTCAAAGACCCCCGCGCCCATTTCCTGCCGCAGGTGGATGGTGATCTGGTCGAGGATGGCGTGTGCGGGCAACGCATTGCCGACAAACTCGGCATCAGCGCATCGACATTGAGCGAGCATATGCGCTTGCTGGTGAGCGCGGGGCTGGTGGTCCACAAGCGGATCAAGCAATGGACATTTTACAAGCGAAATGATGCGCGCCTCGCCGAAATTGCTGCCTTGATAGGCTCAATATAGGGCGGTTCGCTGCGAAGGGTTATTGATAATCAATCGCAATACGCGTATCTGCAAGCAATGCAGAGTCGCGTCAGCCTCGAAAAGCTTGCCCTTGGCCAAAACGCCACCGTGGCCGTGATCGATTGGGCGCAGCTGGCCGTGCCCGAGGCGCGTCGCTTGCGCGAGCTTGGTTTTGACGAAGGCGTCGGGGTTGAGGTGCTGCACCGCGCGCGGCTAGGCGGCGGGCCGATTGCTTGCCGGATCGGGCGGATGACGGTAGCGCTCAGGCGCGCGGTCGCTGGCGCCATCCAAGTTTCCCCGCTTCAGCCGGCTGAATGACCCCCCATCGATGAACGCTGCACCGCTGGTCGCGCTGGTCGGCAATCCCAATGCCGGCAAAAGCGCCCTGTTCAATGCGCTGACCGGCGCGCGGCAAAAGGTCGGCAATTATCCGGGTGTGACGGTGGAGCGGCATTCGGGCCGGCTGGCGCTGCCCGATGGCCGGCCGGTCGAACTGGTCGATTTGCCTGGCGCCTATTCGCTTGATCCAGGGAGCCCTGACGAGCGGGTGACGCGCGATGTGGTGACGGGCGCGCAGGAAGGCGAGCGCCTGCCTGACGCGCTGATCGTGGTGGTCGATGCCGCCAATCTCGACAATCACCTGCGCTTTACGCTCCAGCTGATCGCGCTCGGGTTGCCGGTGGTGGTCGCGCTCAACATGATCGACCTCGCCGAACGCGACGGACTGGTGCTCGACGCCGAGGTGCTGTCGCGCGAGCTGGGCGTGCCGGTGGTGCCGACGGTGGCGGTCAGGAAGCGCGGGCTCGATACGCTCAAAGAGCAGGTTGCCGCCGTGATCGGTCACGGTCCGCTCACGCGTCTGCGCGCGAGCGATGGCAGCGTGCAGGAAGATATCGTCACGCTGCAACGCCGTGCGCGGACGATCGCGGTTGCGGCGACGATATCCGAAACCCCCACGCGCCGCTGGACGCACACGCTCGATTCGATTGCGCTCCACCCGGTCTGGGGGATGATCCTGCTGGCGACGATCCTGTTTCTGATGTTCCAGGCGGTGTTCAGCTGGGCGCAGGTGCCGGCGGACGCGATCGATGCCGGGTTCAGCGCGCTGGGCAAGGCGATCACCGCGCGCTTTGGCGAGGGGTTCATCCAGTCGCTGATCGTCGACGGGGCGATTGCCGGGGTGGGCGCAGTGCTCGTTTTCCTGCCGCAGATCATGATCCTGTTCTTCTTCATCCTGCTGCTCGAGGCGAGCGGCTATATGGTCCGCGCCGCCTTCCTGATGGACCGGGTGATGGCGAGTGTGGGACTCTCGGGGCGTGCCTTCATCCCGCTGCTGTCGAGCTTTGCCTGCGCCGTCCCGGGCATCATGGCGACGCGCACGATCGAGGATGAGAAGGACCGGCTGACGACGATCCTGATCGCGCCGCTGATGACGTGCTCTGCACGGCTGCCGGTTTATACGCTGATCATCGGCGCGCTGATTCCGAACACGCCGGTATTGCCCTTTGTCGGATTGCAGGGCGTGGTGATGTTCGGCCTGTATGTGATGGGCGTGGTGGGCGCGTTCATCGCCGCTCTGGTGCTGCGCA
>JBBQHG010000001.1:0-44844 GCA_038323755.1 Sphingomonadales bacterium | reverse complement strand
CGGTGATCTGGAGGCGCCGACCGGCCTGCGTGAAGGTCAGCTCTTCGCCCTGGACGGTCTTGAACATCGCGTGGCCATTGCCCGCCTTGATCTTGGCGCGCAGCGCGGCTGCCGACAGTTTGCCGGGCAGGACGTGATAGGTCAGGATCGCGGTGAGCTGGCCCTTATTCTCGGGCTTCAGCAGGGTCGGCACCGTCGATGCCGGCAGCTTGGCGAAGGCAGCGTTGGTCGGCGCGAACACCGTGAACGGACCGGGACCCGACAGCGTCTCGACGAGCCCTGCTGCCTTCACGGCCGCGACGAGCGTGGTGTGGTCCTTCGAATTCACCGCATTCTGGATGATGTTCTTGTTGGCGTACATTGGCGCACCGCCCACAGTAACCGGAGCCGGCAATGCGAGTGCGGCAGTAGCGCCGATGCCGACAGCGCTGGTTGCGGCCAAAATAATCGAAGCAATCATAGTCTTTTTCATGTGAATATCCTTGGATTATGAGTTAATAAAAGCGTTTATATTTTCAGATCTAATCGGTTACATCAATGCACATGATGGTGTGCGGTCGGAGGAACCATAGATTTCATCGAAATCCGCCCGCCGATACCGATATTACGACGGTGTCTCGATCCTGGATGCAGCCGCCGACCAACTTATTTGCAAAGCAGGGGCGAAGTGCGCTTTTGAGAATTTTCCCGTCAAGGTGCATCCGGCGCGGTGCATCGGGTCGTAAGGAGAATGTCGGCCAATTCGGCGTGACACAGCCGATCTACTACCGCCTCCCGGTAGATTGGCGCTCGTGACGGGGGCACACCTCACGGTGGGAGCGACCGCTTCCCCCCGCAATCGGAGCTTCCAGCCAAGTGTGCAATCGTCCGGAGATACGGGGGGCATCCGCCCCCCGTATTTTTTGTCATCCGGGCATCATGGGCAATACAGACGCGGCGGAGCGGCGCCGCGCGCGCGATCAAAGCGACGAATCTTGTTGAAATCGACGACAAACGAATGGCTCATGGTGCTATGAACAATGACGATCTGCCTGAATACGCGTCGAGCGCTAGTTCGGAGGGGTTACGGGATCTGTCACCCGATCAGGCGCTGGCGCTCGACCTGGCGCTCGGCATTCTGATCGAACCGTTGCTTGGTCGAGCGGTGGATAGACGCGCTCATGACGAAGCCTTTGACAGCTTGGTCGCGGGCTATCGCGAAATGCTCGATCGTACCGAGGATTCGCCTTCATTCGACTTGGACGATGGCGTAGGCATCACGCCATCGAGCGACACATGGGCGATCGTTCAGGCGCGGCTTGCCGAAACCAAGGACAGCTGAGGTCGCGCGCGTCTAGATGTAGTCGGCTGCGAGTTCGGGCTCGAGGCCGCGCCGCATGGCGTTGATTGCTGTCACCACGCTGACGTGGACCTCTTTCGCATCATAGCCCAGGTTCCGCTGAAGAAATACGAAATTCTCGGTACTCATCAGCGTTAGCATCGCGGCCGCGATGGCGCGGCGCATCGCATCACTGAGTTCGGAGTGTTCGTTTCCCAACATCCGAATGATGTTCTGATAGCCAATTTCATAGAGCGGCTGACGCAGTTCGCGTCCGATTGCCGAGAGATAGGTTTCGCTGACGATCTGCCGATCGGCTTCCCAGGCGCGGTAGCGCGTGCCGAGCCACGCGAGCAGCTCGTCGATTGTCCGGGGCAGCTGAATGTCCGGCCCGCCGACGGCTTGTTCAAGATGCCATTTGATAAAGGCGCGGATCAACTCGTCGCGCGTGCGGTAGTGACGATAGACCGTTTGCTCGGTCACCTCAGCGATGCGGGCCACTTCGGCGATGCTGACCGCCGCAAGGTCGCCATTGCTGATCACCGTACCGACGGCATCGAGGATGATCAGCGAAGTTTGCTCCTTCAGCCGCGCGCGCAGCGGGCTTTGATAGGATGCCTTGGGGCCGTCCGACGTCACGAGATGCTGAGCCTCGCATGATCGGCTTGGCCTCGTGCGATCTGTTGCTGGTGTTCGCTGGTCACGCCACCGCCTTTACCCATTCGCTGGCCGACAAACCATCACTGCTTGGTTCGGTCAACGCCGTTCGAAGCCGAAGCAGCCCGCGCTGTGCGCGCGCCTTGGCGGTCGGCGTAGGGATTTGGTCGGCCATCCCGACTTCGTCGTGGGTCCATCCTTGAACGACCACACGGCAGATCGTCGTGCGCTGTTCAGGCGTAAGGTGCGCGAGGGAACGTTCAAGATCGAGCCGATCCATGACGGGTTCTGGCGCGATCGGTATTTCGGGCAAGTCCTCGCCGCTCTGGTAGCGCGCAATCAAGCGGTCCTGGCGAAGGCGATCGATCGCTGCATTGCGCAACACGCGCATGATCCAGGCGGAGGCATTGCCGCGCGCCGGATCGAACTGGCTGGCATTGCGCCAGATACGGACATAGGCCTCCTGCAGCGCGTCCTCGGCGGCGTCGCGACTGCCCAGAATCGACAGTGCCTTCGACAGCAGGCGCGGTGCCGTGATGTCGTACAGCTTGCGGAAGGCCCGGCTATCGGCTCCGCGCACGCGCAGCAACAGCACCTCGATCGGATCGACGGGTGAGGGTGGGACGCAGATGTCTACTTCGAGCATGACTTCGCCAGCATTTCTCAAACCAGCATCGTCGAACATGGCTTAGCCTCCGCGTTGACGCTTCGCTGCACAAAGGCCGCCGGCCCACCTCGAAGTGTAAGTGCAACAAACTCGATGTATGTGTCTCTAACATGAATATTGGGGAGGTCAACCTCATTGTGCAAGCGGCCTGATCCCCCCAAACGCGACTACGGAACCGGCGCTCGTCGAATCCCCCTTTCACCACTCTGGCTGTGATTGGGACCCGTCGATGCGCTGACCAGGTTTCGTGTCGGAAGCGCCCGGCGACCGCCTCTCCCATCCCCCCGAAGCCCAGGCTTCGGTCCGACACTATGTCGCCAATCTCGCGCTCTGGCTGCGCGGCCGAACCACGTCACCAGCCTGACGCGGCCGCCGCCGCGTAGCGACAACTATGAACTAGGCTTCAAACGCCGTTTCGTGCCCAATCACGACCCTGATGGCGGGGGCGAGGGCAGCTCCGAGGGTCGGTATGGCGGTTTGCGACAGCCGTTTGAGGACATAATCGCTCCTAGCTTCAAAACTCGATCTGGGTTCAAACGTTGCCTCTGCCTGACGAGTGGCGTGAATTAGTCCCACACCCTACAATGACGTATCCCGCCCGCAATGGAGCTAAATCGCCTCATATGATCAATTTCGACCTTCCCAACGCCGAAAACTTTACCTATGGTTGATCTCTCAGATGTAGAGGCGTGCAGAGATGGGCTGGAAGCCCTGTGCCGTGCTCCCGGTTCTCGCGTAAATCATCCGCTTCTGGAGAAGCCACACAAATGGCAGCCTTGGGAGGTTACGCATCCCGCGACGTTGGGTCTGTTCAACGATGCCGCCGCATGGGAATTCATCGCAGATTGCTTCCAAGGCATGGTTCCGATCAAGCATAAGAAAACGGTTGAGCATGGTGACCACTGCTACATCATGATCGCAGCGCAGCCTGGAGATACCCGTAGAATATATATGAAGGTTGCCATCGACTTGCGGATGGAAAAAAAGATACCAAAGATAGGCGGGATTAGCTTTCACTATGAGCGAAATATTTGAAATGATGGTCTCTGCCGCAAAGGCAGAGCTGAAGGCAATCGCAGGGGGCGCCACCCCAGGTGCAAACCTGAGCGCCAGCTGTGATTGTGAAGCCCCTCACATCGTCGAGGAGGCGATCACCGAGACCCACATGATTGGCGAGAAGGGAGATTCCTTCCAGGTTGAAGTCCCAATGGTCAGATGCCTGGGATGTGGAATTGCATACACTGACTTCAGGGCGGAGCAGTTGCGGCATGTCGCCGCCTGCCGCCACCTTGGTCTGTACATCCCTGCTGAGATCAAGGCCCTGCGAGAGAAGCTTGGCCTGTCCCGGCGACAATTTGATGAGGCATACGGCATTCCGCCTGCCTCGATGGAACGCTGGGAGAACGGCCGGATCATCCAGAACCGCAGCATGAACACCCTGTTGAAAGCGCTGTCCAACCCGGCCACGGCCGCGCGGCTTGATGGACGCGTCTCCCAGTCCCCTGCGCAGGTCAACGACGACGACAATGTCATCCGCGGCCGCTTCCCGGCGCTCGAGGCCGAGCTTCCCGCTGTGCTGGCTGACGCAGTGGTTCGACGTGACAAGTTCAAGCTCAGGAACTTCGGCTAGATGTTCTGTGCGACGTTCTATTCCTACAAGGGCGGCGTAGGTCGCTCCCTCGCACTCGCCAACGTTGCGGTCCTGCTCGCCCAACGCGGCAAGAAGGTGCTTGTCGTCGATTTCGATCTCGAGGCTCCGGGACTGACGACGCTCAGCCCGTTCGCGCCTGCCGACGGAGGCAAGGGCGTCGTGGATCTGGTGAGCGACTATGTCGAACGGGGCGGCACTCCGCCGCTGGACGACTACATCCACACCTGTGTGACGGGCGGCAGATATGACGAGCTCAATGCCGGGTTCGAAGAGATCTCGATCGACATCATGCCGGCCGGCCGGGACGATGACGACGGTTACGGGCAACGCCTGAGCCGCATCGACTGGAACCTCCTGTACGAGAAGCAGGACGGATTCCTGATGATGGAGAACATCCGCGCGCATTGGCAACAGCGCGGTTACGACTACGTCCTGATCGACAGCCGTACCGGTCACACCGACGTCGGTGGCATATGCACGAGGCAGCTGCCCGACCTGGTCGTCGCCGTCTTCTTCCCGAACGAGCAGAACCTCATCGGCCTGCGTCAGATCGTCCGCGACGTCCGGAGCAGTGGCGCGCGCCCAAAGGACATCGAGCTTCTGTTCGTGGCATCGCGCGTCCCACGCCTCGACGACGAGCACGGCCACCTCAAACGACGCATGGAGAGATTTCAAGAGGAGCTGGGATACTCCGAGAACCAGCTGGTAACGATCGAACATTACGACAGCCTCATGCTGCTGAACCAGTCGATGTTCGTTCTCGACCGCGTCTCGTCTGGACTGGCAACCCAGTATCGCGAGCTCGCTGGCCAGCTCGTTCAATACAACGACGAGGACGCTGACGGGGCCGTAGCATTCGCGATGTCGGTTGCGAGCCGCCGCATTCGGGTGCGGGTTGGCGACGACGAGTCAAAGCACGGGGCAATCGTATCCCGGCTCGAGGCGATCGGGAAGGCGCACAAGGAGGATTGCGTCGTCCAGCATGAGCTCTCCCGAGCCTATTATCGGCTGCGCGACCTCGCGAGCGGGGCAGACGCCGTGGACGCCGCGATCGCCGCGATACCTGCGACCAGGACCACCCGGCCGGTCGACAGCGATCGGGTGAGGCTGATCGCCAACCGCATGCGCCTAAAGATTTACTCGGAGCTCGACCGCGATGTCGAGGCACTCGAGAGCGCCCGGGCCATCCTTGGCGACGCGAAGGCACCCGAGGCAATGGTGATCGACGCCATGCTGGCGATCGCGAGCATAGATCCCGGGGCGCTGCAGTCGACAAAGGAAACGCCGGCGATCGCCGAAGCCAGCGCCGAGAGAATCCTCGCCGTGGCACGTCAGCTCGCCCAGGCCCCGGGTCTGAGCGCGGTCGCCGCCGAGTTCACCGAGATGGCGCTGAAGGAGATAGTGGACGTCCGATCAGCACAGGTCGTCGACATCTACACGTCCCAGATGACTTTGATCGCGGGCGGGCGTTTCGAACGTGCCGCGATGATCGCCGAACCCATCCTCGCGGATAGCGTCGATCTCATCACCGTCTTCAACACCGCAATCGCTCAGTGGGGGCGGGACGGACGTCCGAACGAGGCGACCTTCCAGCAGGCCGCAGGCCTCTTCGATCGCGCGTTCCACGAGGGTTACGACCCGAACTGGTACCAATGTCTCGCGTTGACCAACGCGGTGCTCGGCAGGACGGAGGCGATGTCGGTGGCCTTGGAGCAGGCGAGGGCCGCGATCGAACGTACTGGCAGGCGGGAGTTCAGCTGCTGGAGCTTCGCGCTTGTCTCGCCGGCACAGTTTATCGCGCATCTGGCGGAGATCGCCGAATTCGGGAACCGCGGCGCCCCGCAGCCTGTCGTGTTCACCCAGCACGAGGCCGCCTGAGCGGCCGACGACAGCCAGATCGCGCCTCGACTGGGCGCGGATACCAGTTCAGGCGATACGGATTCGAAGGAGAACCTCATGTCCATCACTAGCCTCAGTCCGGCAGAACTCGATCAGCGGATTGCCGACGTCGAGGAAAACCTGCGCGTTCTCGTGGAACAGGCCGCGGCCCTCTCGGGAGGAAATGACGAGGACCGATCATCCGACCGAATTGCTGACCAGCAGCAGAAGTTGGACGAACTCAAGCAACAGCGAGATCAGGCGATCGACGCCGCCTGAATCGCACTCCAGACCTGGGCCCGGATGCTCCTGATGAACGAAGGGCGGCCGCCGGCCGCCGCCCACCAGAGCCTTCCGCCGGCCTTTCCAGGCAACGACCCGGGCCAGGGATTATCCGTCACATGGAAATATGGAAACCAGCTGTCGATCGTCTCCCGCATAGGCCGGCGGAAGGCGTTCAACGGGCGCCGAAGACGATAAAGGGCGGTTGTCGGATCCCAGTCTGTTCAGGATAGTCGCGTTCCACCGGCAACCTCTCGAGCTTGAAGGAATCGTCTGCCGCCCACATCGAATAGATCTCGACGTCGCGGTCCCGCGCAAGTGCCCGAATGTTCGTTTGCTGGACGGTCTGATCCGTCCGCAATCCGAAGTGAACCGCGCTGAGCCCGAAGTTGAGCGCGTTCGGTCCGACTTTGCTGGACAGGTCCCGCCACTCGCGCTCGTATGACCACTGCTCCGACTTCGTGTGGAAATACGTCTGTCGCACCCGCACTTCGGCGTCCGCGCTGCCTTCGAGCTTCCAGCGCAGCAGGTCATGCGCGCGCCCGGCCCGGGGTGCCCGATAGTCAACCGCGCCGATCGTGGATACGGCGAGCATCGACGTATCGTACTCCAGGCAAAGCCCACGATGATGGTCGGCGTAGTGGCTCCACATCAGCGCCGAGGAGTAAGCCTCGGACAGCGCCAGTACTCTGCAGGTCGGCATCTCAGCCCGCAGGCAGGCCAGAATTTATCGTCCGTGCAACCATCTGAGCCGGCCTTCGTCTGCTGCCGGGGTGTCGGGCTCGTCGTCTGGAATTTCCGTGGCACGGCATCGCCAGAAATTCCTACGCGGGGTTCCAACGCCATTCTCGGTGCCTAAGTCAGCTTGGACATATGGGTTTTCGGCGGATATTGCGATTTCACTCGAGAGAAGTCTTAGTTCCCTGACAGGTTCGATCACGGCCATCCGGGGAGCTTTCGAAAGTCCGGCTGGCGCGCTATGGGGGACTCCCGGGTTGTAGAACCCTCGCAGGGAGGGGCTAGCGGGATGCCGCAGTTTCCGTTTCGCTTTTCCCGCAGGGCGCTTGCGGTCTTTGCTGCGCTGGCCCTTCCGGGTGCCGCGATGGCCAGCGATCAAACTGCCGCCAGTGCATCAGACGATCAAGCCGATGTGGTCGTCACCGCGCGCAAACGGCTTGAAAAGGCGGCGGATGTTCCAATCGCGCTTTCTACTGCCACGGGCACCACGCTCGACCAGCGACGGCTGTATCAGATCGAGGATCTGAAGCAGCTCTCACCCAGCCTCAACATCAGCTATTTCAACCCGCGCGGCAATTACGTGTCGATTCGCGGCATTGGCCGGAACCCGGCCAGTGATGGCCTTGAACCGGCGGTCGGCATTTTCGTCGATGGCGTCTATCTCGGCCGACCGGGAATGGCGGTCTATGATCTCACCGACATCGACACCGTCCAGATCTTGCGCGGCCCCCAGGGCACGTTATTCGGCAAGAATACGACCGCGGGGGCGATCGTCATCACCACCAAAGAACCGGCCTTCGCGCCCGAAGGCAGCGCAGAAGCGACGATCGGCAACAAGGGCTATGTCCAGCTTCGCGCAAACGCATCGGGCGCGCTCGTCGATCACCTGCTCGCCGGGCGGCTTTCGTTTTATCACACTGGACAGGCGGGCTGGGTCCGCAGCGCTGGCGGCAATGGTCGGCTAAATGGCAACGATCGCACCGGCGCGCGCCTCCAGGTCCTGCTCGAGCCGTCAGCGAACACCCAACTGCGAGTAAGCGCCGACTATCATGAGGAGAGTGACAGTTGCTGTACGCTCGTGGCCGGGTCGTTCGGCCCACCGCAGGCTACATATCTGTCCCGGGTCGCCGCAGCGGGTGGCTCGGCAGTGCTCGCGAGCCGCGATTACTTCACCACGGCAAACGCGTCGACCTTTCTGCGGGTGCGGCAAGGTGGGGTTACCGCGACCTTGGTTCATGATTTTGGGGCGACCGAGCTGACTGCGATTACCGCCTTCCGCCAGTGGCGCTACCGCGCGGGTTTCGATGGCGATCTGTCGAGCGCCGATGCCTATATCTCCGCCGCCGTCCCGACCGACGACTGGCAATTCAGCCAGGAAGTGCGACTCGCCAATCACAGCGGCAGCAGTGTGGACTGGACCGCGGGCATCTATTATTTTCGGCAGTCGCTCCAATCGACGCTGCGGCTGGCGTTTGGCGGGCGGGCGGCGAATTTCCTCGGGAATACCGCCGCGCCACCCGCCGCGCTGCTATCCTTCAACAACACGACCAGTGCGACCGGATCGGACCTCAACGCCGAGACGCTGGCCGCTTTCGGTCAGATCAGCTGGCATATCGATCCGCGTCTGGCGCTCACGATCGGCGCGCGCGGGACCTATGAGCGCAAATGGGGGGTGATCGATCGGCCCGCCAATCCGGCGCAATCGGCCTATCGCCAAGCTCTGTCGGTCGATGAAGCCGATCCATCGGGAACGATTGCGCTGGCCTATGCGCCCATCGCCGCTCTGCATTTCTATGCGAGCTACGCGCGGGGGAGCAAGGCGGGCGGCATCAACCCGATCGTAGCTGCATTTGCCGGCGATCAGATCGTGCGCCCCGAGCATACCGATAGCTTCGAGCTCGGGATGAAGTCGATGTCGCTGGCCGGGCGCGCGCATTTGAATATCGGGTTTTTCTACACGCGGGTCGCTGACTATCAAGCGACGCTCAATCGGCTGTTCAGCGCGATCCTGACGAATGTTGGGCAGGTTTCGACACGTGGAGTTGAGGTCGAGGCAGATTGGCGCGTGACGAACAATTTCGGGATCATCGTCAATGGGTCATATAACGACGCGCATTATGATCGATACCCGAACGCCCCGTGCCCGCCCGAGAATACCTCGACGCCCAGTTGCGATCTGAGCGGCAATCCTCTGGCCGATGCGCCGCGGTGGATACTCAATACATCCGCGCGTTACCGTCATCGCATTGGAACGATCGGCGATATTTCGATCGCAGCCGACTATGCTTATCGATCGACATATTTCGGCAATATAGACAACAGCTTATATTCTCGATTAGGCGATACCAGCATCGCCAACGCGCAACTTGGATTGGATATGAACAAGACCAGCACGACGATCTTGCTCTGGGTCAAGAATCTCGGCGACGTCCGATATCTCCAGAGCTACCCGCTCGGCGGCGCGACCATCTACGGTGCCTACTTCGGGACCATTGGCGAGCCGCGATCGATAGGACTGACTGTCACCAAACATTTTTGATGCTCGGGATCGGACGTCACTGGGCCGACTTCGGTCGCGGAGCTTGAACCAGAATAACAGGCCGCCGTGTTAAGGCGAGCAGGTGGAACGGCTGAGATCGACCTAGGTCCCGCGAACAGTAGCGCCCGAACCAGTGTCCGGTTTCGTAGAGCGCAAAGTCCGCGCTGAGCGATCGGGTACTGGTCAGGTCGCCGATCGAAGCGATCGGCGTAACCTGCTTATGCGCCAGCTTGTCGCAGAAGAAGCTTGCAATTCTGCCGCTATCGATCTGGAAATCGCTATCCTTGATGACATCGCTGTCCGGTCAAAGGGGCTGGGCCGAACGCGTTGACCTACTCAGGATCCCTATGCGACCGACCGGGCAGACACGAATCATGTGGCGGTACCGCGCGCTGCGGGGGCCAGTCAGTCATGATGCCCCGATGACGACCGTGTCGATATCGACAGCAACGCCGTCGACCGCAGCATCAGGCCGCTGGCCCTGGATTACAAAAAATGCGTTGGTCGACGGAACAGACAGAGATGAAAACAACTGGGATTCGAGCGCCACGCCCTTCGAAAACCGCAATCTCGGCGGCATCGACCCGCGTACCTGGTTGATGCAGACCCTCACCAAACTCGCGAATGGTCATGAAGCAAACAGCGTTGGCGAACTCATGCCGTGGCACGCTCTGGTCCGCCGACCTCGCGTGCCGTTAGGCGTCCAAAAAGCCAGGCTGATCGTAAACGGCAGGCAGTCCGGCGCGTGATCGCTTCTGCATAGCAAGCTGTGGGGTGCCTCGTCCGCAGCAGAACATGGGACGGTTGGACGGAATGGATTTTCCCAGCGAAACATCGGTGCGTGATCCCTCCGCGGCTGACTCCTCCAGTATGAACGCAGCGCCGGAGGCTATGCGTCAAGATTTACTGCCGGGTTCCGACGGCGAGCACGCGCTTCAAATCAAGTATGACTCACGGGATCGCGCATTGAGCTTTTACGCCCATCAGGTCCTGAACTTCCTTTCTCCTCTTATGCGTGACTTTATATTACAACAAGAGTTTATGTTTGTCGCAACCGCTAACCGCCATGGTGACTGCGACTGCAGTTCGCGATTTGGTGAACCGGGTTTCATTAACGTTCTGGGCGACAGACACGTTCTGTATCCGGAATATAGAGGCAATGGGGTCTTCGCCGGCCTTGGGAATATAAGCGAGAACCCTCATATCGGCCTGTTGATCTTAGATTTGTACCGCGATTCCATTGGCCTTCACATCAACGGCAAGGCGCGCATCATCGAGAGCGATGCGCTCGCTCTACTCGCCGACAAACTGCCGCAGCGGGTGTTGGTCGAGTTGGGCAAGAAAGGCAATCGGCGACCTAGTAGATGGGTGATGGTCGAGGTTGAGGAGGCCTTCATTCAGTGCTCGAAAAATATTCCACACGTTAAAAAGCTTGATAGAGCTATCGATCCTGGCACAGACAGCGCACAAGTAAAGAAATCAGATTACTTCGAGCTCCATAAATTATCTCTATACGAGCGTATCGGAGGGGGCGCAACGATCGACGTCATCGCTGATGTCTATTATCGTAATATATTGTCTGACAGCTTCGTCGCCGGCTTCTTCCAAGACTCCGATACCGAAGCGCAACGCCTAACACTAAAGCTCTTTTTGTCGATGGCGTGCGGCGGACCTTATCCGGGCGCACGCCAGGGTCTCAACCAGACCCGTGATCGGTTGGCGAGGATGATGGCCTGCGAGGAGCCCCACTTCGATCGAATGGCCGAGATCCTGAAGCAAACCCTCGAATCTTTGGTCGTCCATGAGGAGGTAATCCGCCAAGTGATGGCCGCAGTCGAGGCCACCCGCAACGACTTCCTAGATCGCGGAGCATGACCGCCCCAGCGGGCAACGAAAGTCCGGAACCCGACGCCATGGATCGGACATTTTGGACCGATATCTTCGCTGGCCTGTCTAATCCGGGGTCAGTGTCGGTTGGCGACACAGATCGCACGTTAACTCCAGACAGCAGCAGCGAGTGCACGTGGATCGATCGGTTGTTTGCAGGCTGCCAGGTCGACGAGATACCGTTACCGCCGCCCTCAAGCCCGATCCTAGTCGATCTCATCGACGACCACGGCTCAATTCCGCGCTGGTCCGGGGGGGGCGCGACTTTGACGGTGGCGGACATCATCGAAGAGACACATGACGTTAAGACCTTCCGGCTGATCGGCGAGGCTCCGGTCCTGTTTTCATATCGACCGGGCCAGTTCGTGACCCTGCTTCTCGACCTCGACGGCGAGGCGGTACAGCGGTCTTACAGCATTTCCTCAAGCCCATCCCGCCCTCATGTCCTTGAAATCACGGTGAAGCGCGTCCCCGGCGGCCGGGTGTCGAATTGGTTGTGCGATCATTTGAGGCGTGGGCAATCACTTACTTTAAAGGGACCGGCGGGGCGGTTTACCTGCTTCGACCACCCAGCGTCGAAGATGCTTTTCATCGCTGCGGGCAGCGGGATCTCGCCGCTCATGTCGATGATCCGTTGGATCGCCGACACCACGGCAGATGTCGATGTGACGGTGCTCGCGTCGTTCAAATCGCCGGCAGACATTATCTTCCGCAAGGAACTCGAACTCATCTCAGCCCGGCATCCTCGCTTCAGGATTGCGCTTACCCTGACGTCGGCATGGGCCGGACGAACCGAATCTTGGACTGGCCTGACCGGCAGGATCGGAAAATCACGCATTGCGGAAATGGCGTCGGACCTCCTGCAAAGGCACGTATTCCTCTGTGGGCCGGAGCCATTCGCCGCGGCTGCCAGGAAGAGCCTACACGAGCTAGGCTTCGATCAATCCAAACTGTTCAGCGAGAGCTTTGGCAGCGGCCGCACCGCCGACGGCGGCAAGAAAGCCGCCGAACCGTTGTCGCTTTCCGGTCGCCGCCACCTGGTCCAATTCAGCAAGAGCGGCAAGACGGTCGAGACTGATGAGTGCTCCACAATCTTGGAGCTGGCGGAGGCCAACGGAATAGAGCTCGACTACGCTTGCCGCCTCGGCAGTTGCGGCGAGTGCGAGATCCGCTTTACCGGCTTGCTATGCGAAAAGCCAGAGTTCCAGCTTGTTGGCCGGGAGAAGAAGGCTGGATTGGCGCTCGCGTGTTGCAGCGTCGCCCTGTCCGATCTTGTCGTGGCCGCCTGACTGAAATCGTCGATGACGTTGAGCAAGCGGAACCGCCGGCCGCGGGCCAACGGGCCAATGAGTCCGATAGGAAGTCGAGCGACCAACGCTGATTGGGTTCCTGCGGGATCGCCATCGGCGCTCGCGTGCCCAGCGCGCCTACAACCGCCAGCGACGGACACCGTCGGCCCCCCGTACTTCGACTTCCAGTTGTAAAAGGTCGAATCGCTGATCTCGTGCTTGCGGCACACGTCCGCCGTCTTCACTCCAGCCTCATGCTCGCGATGCACCCTAATGATCTGATCCTCGGTAAATCGGCTTTCGTCGGCCCTCTCCGGATTGGTGAGCGGTCCATCCATGGCGTCAAATTCCAATGCATTGCCCGGTCCGGCTTTGCTACAGTCTCGTTGCAAATATCAGGCTGTTCGTCCGGGTGATCGTCTGATCACGAGCTTGGTCTCGCCGCAGATGCTGCAACAGTCTTTCCGGCGCTCGAACAAACCGCCACCAACGAGCTCGCGCGTCGTTTGGTGGGCGTGCTGGTGGACGGGGAGTTGCAGCTTCTCGGCAATGCAGTCATCGCAGATCGGGCTTGGGGCCAATCTCGAGATCAGCTTCTCGACGTCGCTCAGTACCGTCATGTCGATGCATCTCCCCCTGGGTATGCGTCATTGCACCCCAATATCAGATGACGAACCGCGACGGCCACACCCCTGATTAGACCACGGGGATGGAAATGCCGGAACGACCCAGAACCCGACGTCCGATCGTCTCTGACGGCTACCCAACTTCTGCCATTTGTTCAGCTTGCGTTTTCGGCGCGGATCGATCGATCCTGAATGATCCGGTGCCGCGTACGATCGGATCGCTTAATAGCCATGAGTCAATTTATCGAGGTGGATCGATCGTCGCCCGGGCCGTCAAAACTCAGGAGGATGGCATCGACAGTTCAGACGCTGAATTGAGAAGCTCGCAATGTTAAGTCCGCCGAACAGTCACTTTCAGGTACGTGGCTGGTATATCGGTGGCATTGGGGCCACCCCGGTTCTGACTTTGAAATAGTGCTGTTAGCTCTGCGGCAAGCTCCGGCTCGCGGCCGTCTTTGGCTGCTGCCTCGAACGCATTCATCGTCGGCCCATAATAATCCCGAAAGAGCCCTAAAAATGCGGACGGCGATCGCTCATCCCGAAATACGAAGGTGGCGCGTTCGCAAGAAATGTTTTCCGAGCTCACGCCGGTCGATTCGAAGCGTTCACGAACACTTTCCTCGAGGCCCCATGTGACCGGACTAATGAACCCGTCGGGCGGCGGCGGCGTATAGGCAGCGCTGATCTTCAGTATTTGCGCAACGAGCGTGGGGTCGCCGGGAATCCAGTTGCCCATCACGATCCGGCCGCCGCGCCGCGTAACGCGCACCATTTCGCGTGCAACGTCGAACGGCCGCGGCGCAAACATGGCGCCGAAAATGCTTACGACCAAGTCGAAGCTCTCGTCGGCAATACCATCCAGTTTGGACGCATCGCCTTCCTCGAACCGGATATTCTCTAGTCCCGCTTCTGCGGCTCGAGCGTTGCCAGCAGCAACAAGGTTCGCCGCAATGTCAACGCCACGGACGTTTGCCCCACGCCGCGCTGCTGGGATCGCCGTCGTTCCGTCACCGCAGCCCAGATCTAGTACGTCCATCCCAGGCGTTACGCCCAGGCTCTCGACAAGGTCGTCGCCGTTTTGGCGCATCGCCGCCGCGAGTCGGGTGAAATCGCCCTTCTCCCACAAAGCCTTGTTCGGATTCATCGCGAGATCCTATCTGTTCTGCTCGTGCCGCTTAACCCCTGTCAGATCAGAAGTCCCTAGATCGACCGGAAGCCAATCGTCGACATAAGTCCATCTGGAATTCAGCACTTTCAATGTGCATCTGGTAAGGTCGTTCTAGTCAGACCGTTTCAGCGACGGCCTTCAACTGAGCGGCTATCAACAATGCGACAGCCGCAAACCCGGCACCGACCAGAAAGGTCGCGTTCGCGCCGAAGCGGTCCCAGACCAGCCCGGCGATGACGCTGGCGAACAGCATCGCGACGCCGGTCATCAAGTTAAACGCGCCGAACGCCGAGCCGCGCAGGTCGGCCGGGGCGTGATCGGCGACGAGCTTGGCGAGCAACCCTTGGGTCAACGCCATGTGGACACCCCAAAGCGCGATACCGAGGAATGCGCCGCCGAGGCCCGGCAGCAGTCCAAGCGACAGATCGGCCGCGATCAGCGCGACCAAGCCCCATCCGAACAGCCACCGCGCAGGCACGCGATCCGACCATATTCCCGCCGGATAAGCACCAGTTGCGTAGACGATGTTCATCACGACGAGCACGAGCGGTGCCAGCGTCAGCGGCAGCCCTTCGGCGCCTGCCTTCAGGATGAGGAACGCCTCGCTGAATCGTGCGAGCGTGAATGCCATGCCAACGAGCGTGACCATCCAGAAGGCGTGCGGCAATCGCTTCAGATCGATCAGCCGGACAGGCGGCGCGGCCACTGGCGCGATCGCGACAGGCGCATCCTCGACGCCGAACACGACGCACGCCACCGCGAGCGCTGCCGGGATGGCTGCGATCCAGAACACCATCCGGATGTCATTGGCGAACAGCACCATCAGCCCGATCGCAAGCAGCGGCCCCGCAAACGCTCCGACCGTATCGAGCGACTGGCGCAGCCCGAACGCGCGCCCGCGGATTTCGGGCGGGGTGACGTCGGCGACGAGCGCGTCGCGTGGTGCGCCTCGCAAGCCTTTGCCGATGCGGTCGGCAAAACGTGCGCCGAACACAACGGCGGGCGACCCTGCGAGCGCAAACAGCGGCTTCGTGACCGCACCCAGACCATAGCCGATCAGGATGAGCGCCTTGCGCTTACGCAGCCGGTCGGACAGGTAGCCTGAAAAAACCTTGGCGATCGAGGCCGTCGCCTCGGCAATCCCGTCGATCAGCCCGACAAGGGCGACGCTCGCGCCCAACGTCACAGTCAGGAACAGCGGCAGCAGCGCATGGATCGTCTCCGACGACAGATCCATAAACAAGCTGACCAGCCCAAGTGCCCAGACTGTGCGTGGAACAGTTGCCACGATTGGTTTCATGCCGATTCTACGTCGTCGGACGGCCGATCGAATCGTCCGAACGCCAGCGCGAGCGTCGGTAGCACCAAGAGGTTGAGCACCATCGACGTGATGAGACCGCCGAGGATGACGACCGCCATCGGTCCTTCGACCTCGCGCCCCGGATCGCCCATGCCGACTGCCAGCGGCAGCAGCCCGAGCGCGGTGACGAGCGACGTCATTACAATCGGAACGAGCCGGTCGCTCGCACCCTCGATTGCCGTTCGGACGGTCCAGTCGCGCCCTTCGACCGCGACGAGATGCTCGAAATGCGAGATCATCATGATCGAGTTGCGCAGTGTGATCCCGGCAAGCGTCACGAACCCGACAAGCGCACCAAGCGACAATTGCCCCCCGGTCAGGAGTACCGCGAGAACGCCACCGACCATTGCAAAAGGCAAATTGGCGAGCACCAGCAATAGATTGCGCCAGTTGCGCGTCACAACCGACAGCAACAAGATTACGCCGACCGCTGCGATCAGCGTATTGACGAGCAAATCGCGCTGAGCGTCGGCTTGGGCCTGCGCGGTTCCTGCAAACGTAACATAGGTGCCGGCGGGCAAAGCGACCTTGGTGGCGATCCGCGCCTTGGCGGCTTCGACGAACCCGCCAATGTCGGCATCCGCAACATTCGCAGTGATCGTCTGGACGCGGCGCCCACCGTCGTGGCGAACCTGTTGGCGGCTTGCCGAAGGGACGATGTCGGCGAGCTGACGGAGCGGCACGAATACACCCGTCGGTGTGCGGACCGGCAAGGCCCCGACAGCTGCCGAATCGTTACGGCTTGCCGGGTCAAGCAACGCGATGACATTGAACACGCGGTCGCCTTCATAGGTCTGACCAACGATATCGCCCTGGAAAGCGGTGCGTACCGCGTCGAGCACTTCTACCGGGGTCAGGCCCCAGCGTTCGACTTCGAGCGGTCGCAAACGAATGCCGAGCTGCGGCAATCCCGGCGGAGCAATCACTTGCACATCGCCCGCCCCCGGCAGCCCGCGCAAAATCTCCGACACCTGCGCCGCTTTTTGATCGAGCACGTCGAGATCGTCGCCATAGACGTTGACCGCAACCGGCGCGGTCGTGCCAGTCAGAGTTTCTTCAACGCGCTCGGTCAGGAACGTCTTCAACGACATGTTCGCGCCTGCAAACCCGGCCAGCGTCTTGTTGATCCTGCCCTGCACCGCTTCGGAGGCCTCTCCCGACAAGGGAACGAGGTCGATGTCGAGCTCGCTGTAATGTGTCCCCCAGATGTCGTCGGACTTCGGCGCGCGACCCGCGCGCTGCGACACGGAACGCACTTCGGGAATCTGACGCAGTGCCGTCGTGACGCGATTGCCCAGCGCAATCGACTGGTCGAGCGACGTGCCGGGTGCTTCCGACATATGGAGGATATAATGCCCCTCCTTTAGTTCGGGGATGAAGCTAGTCGAAAAGAACGGCAGCGCCGCGCACCCTACGACTATCAAAATTGTCGCCCCGATTATTACGGGCTTTACCCGCTCGATCATTGGCGCGAGCACCGCTTGGTAGCGCGCGCGGCTGTAACGGGCGACCTTCGGGTCCTCGGTCTCGCCATGCTGGCCGCCAAGCGATGCCATGCCGAGTGCAGGTGTGACGGTGAGCGCGACAAGCAACGACGCCAGCACAGCAAGAATGTAGGCAATGCCGAGGGGCGCAAACAGACGTCCGGCAATACCGGGCAGCGCGATGACAGGCAAAAACACCAGAATGACCGCGAGCGTCGCATAGACGACCGCGCTGCGGACTTCGAAGACCGCATCGATCACGACACGGCCTGCCGGACGCGGCAGGCCGAGCGAACGGTTTTCGCGCAAACGTCGGACGATGTTTTCGACGCCGATCACGGCGTCATCGACGACCTCACCGATCGCGATCGCGAGGCCGCCAAGGGTCATCGTGTTGAGCGTGATCCCGAGCCAGCCGAGCAGCAACGTCGCAGCGAGCAACGAGAGCGGGATTGCCGTGCACGCGATTGCAGCCGTGCGCAGATTGGCGAGGAACAGGAACAGGACGATGACGACCAGCACGCCACCGAGCAGCAGTGAATGCTGGATGTTCGACAGCGCTGTCCCGATAAAATTGGCGGGCCGGAACAGGCCGGCGTGAAGCACGATACCTTGCGCCGCGAGCGACGGGCGCAGCTCGTCGAGCGCGGCTTCGGCGGCGCGGGTTACCGTCAGCGTGTCGGCCTCATATTGCTGCGTCACGTTGATGATGACGCCGGGCTTGCCCATGATCGACGCAGCACCGATGGCGGGTTCGGGCGCTTCGACGACGGTAGCGACATCGCCGAGCGTCACACGACCTGTCGCCGATGACGATACGATCGTCCGGGCAAGCGCGTCAGCTTGCAAAATTTGCCCATCGCTCTGGAGGACAATGCGCTGGTTTTTGGTGTCGATGACGCCGGCCCCGCGAAGTCCGGTGGCGTTGCGCGACGCTGCGAGCACATCGCTGACCGCGACGCCGTATCTGAGCAGTCGGTCGGGATGAAGTTGAATCTGGAGCGAGCGCGTTTCACCGCCGAACACGACGGCATCGGCGACTCCGGGCACAGCGAGCAAGCTGCGGCGCACCGACCATTCGGCCGCGCTGTGAAGCGCCATCGGCGCGAGACGATCCGACGTCAGCCCCAGGACGAGAACGACGCTGGTCGAAGTGGTCAACGGTGTCAGCGTCGGCGGGGCGACGCCTTGTGGAAGGCTTTGCGCCGCTGTCGCCAGTCGCTCGGCGGCAAGCTGGCGATCACGGTAGATGTCGCTCCCCGGCGCGAATACCAAAGTAACAGCCGATAGCCCCTGGATCGAACTCGACCGGAGCGACTGGATGCCGGGCAATCCGCCGACCGCTGTTTCGATGGGGCGCGTGACGAGCAGTTCGACCTGTTCGGGCGACAGCCCCGGGGCCTCGGTCTGGATGTTGACCTGCGGCGGTGCGAATTCGGGAAAGACGCCGTATTGCGCGCGTTGCAGCGCGAACAGGCCATAGACGACGAGCAGGCATGCGAGCGCAATGACGATGCCGCGAAAGCGCACCGCGAACCCGATCAGCGCTCCCTGCGGACCCGTCGAATGCAAAGCGCTCAATCGCCATCGCTTTCGGCGGGCGCGTCGCCGCGCAATTCTTCGGACAAGAGCAGTTGCGCACCCTGCGTCGCCACGATGGTTCCAGCGGCGATCGTATCGACGCGGATGTTGCCGCCGACGTCACGCTGTTCCGTCGCGATCTCTGTGCGAACGAACGCGCCGTCAGCCTTGCGCTGGTAGATCCATGATTTCCCCTGCCAGCTCACAACTGCCGACGCCGGGATCGCAACGCCGCCGCGCCTACCCGCGACGGGGAGTTGCGCTGTGACGTTCATACCCGGCACCAGACCGCTCGACGCATCGACGACATAATAGATACCGCGTCCCGGCACGCGCGGATCGGCGCGGGCGGCGGGTCCAAGCAATCGCGCGGTCGCGCGCACCCCGTCGCCTTCGACGCGCAACGTCGCGGGCGCATCGGCGGCTGTCGGCGGGAGTGCGATCTGAAGCAACAATGCGCGACGTTCGGTCAGGGCTCGCACCAGTGCCGAGCCCAGGCTCAAATTTGGTCCGAACTCCTGACGAGCGCTGGCGAGCGATGTGTTCGCTTGCGCTTCAGCGGCAGCAACACCCGAACGATCAGCGACATAGGCGGCTTGAGCCGTTTGCACCTGCGCGAGCGAAGCATTCTGCGCATCGGCATAAAGCAACCGCGTCCGCTCATAGCTTGCCCGCGATGCAGCGACGCGTGCGCGTGCCGCCGCTGTTTGCGCCTGACCCACTGCCCACGCACTAGAAAGGTCGGTCAGTCGCGCCGTATCGACGACCGAGGCGAACGTCGGGATGGTCGCGCCCACCGTGTCACCCGCCACGACCTGCGTCGCAACAATCCCGCTGCGCGCCATGGTCGCCGCGTCGATCTTGACGATACGCTGGCCGTTTTCTGTGAATACTCGCCGCGGCGTCGCCACCGGCCTTTCGCGCTCGGCGTCGCGTCCGGCCTCGATGCGCGCTTCACCGACTGCCCAATAAGCAATCCCTAACAGAACAATGGCTCCCACAGCAGCGAGGATTAGCCGGAGCCGTGGGGTCATCGTCATCGCACAATCCCGTCTTGGCTCGGAGCACCGGGCAGCGAGGGTGAAAAGATCGGCACATGCAGCGCGTCTTCGAGCTGACCGAGCGCCAAGCGCTGCGCAACAAGCGCCTGGAGTTGCGAGGCGCTGCCACCTGCAAATTCGATCTCGCCGGTCAGCAGCGCAACCCGGTCCAGCGCGCCCGCACGAAACACGCGGGCGTTACGCGCCCTTCGCTCGGCTTGCTGCGCGGCGAGCCGGTCGGCCGCGGCGAGACTTTCGCTCGCGGTCGCATAAGCGGCAAGAGCGCGGTCGATTTCGCCAATGATTTGCGCTTGGAGTGCGGTGAAACTTGCCGCCGCTTCACGCCGTTTTGCTTCCGCCTCGCCGATCGGTCCACCATTGGCGTTGAACAAAGGAAGGTCCGACTGGATGCTCAGCGAAAACTTGTTCTGGCCCTGATCGTATTGATAGCCCGGCCCGATTGCGATGCTTGGCAGCTGATTGGACTGTTGAAGCGCCACCGCCGCCTGCGCTGCACCGTATCGCGCGAGGCTCGCCTGTATATCGCTGCGCGTCGTAAGCGCTGCTCGGCGTAGCGCGGTAGGAGCGGGCGGCAGCATCGCGCCAACGAGTGAATCATAGTCCAACGTAACGCCGTCGAGCGCATGCACCGAAATGCCGACCGCCGTAGCCAGCACGACGCGGGCATCGGCGACGTCGCGGGATGCATCGGTGAAGGCAAGCATAGCTGTATCGCGGCTCGCGCGCTCGCGCGCCAGATCGAGCGCAGATACTTCGCCGACGGCCAGACGGCGCTCGACGAGGGCTGTCAGGTCGGCTTGAAGAGCACGCCGCTCACTCGCCAACGTGGCACGTCGCTCCGCGCTCCACAAATTCAGCAATGCCCCCCGCACACGCCCGCGCACTTGCCAACTCGCAGTACCGATGTCGAACCGCGCTGCCTCTGCCAGCGCCCGAGCCTCGGCGGTCCGCGCTTCGCGTTTTCCGAATAGGTCGACGAGCAGGGTAATCGCAGTTCCGATAGTCCAAGCGGTCGGGTTCGCATTGCTGGTATTGAACTGCGGCGTCAGGTTGAAGACGGGATTGGCGCGTTGCTTGGCGGTGCGAATCGCCGCCTCTGCGACCGCCAGCCGCGCATCGGCCACTTCTAGATCGGGATGATAATATACGGCGGCGAGCGTGAGTGAGCGCAAGTCCCAGCGCCGCGCGACCAATTCGGGCGCACCCGATGCAGCCAAGAAGCCCAGCAAGCGCGGGTTATCGAGCGATCGAGCGTCGAGCGAGGCCGCACTCACAGCGGGCTTTAGTGGTGGGTCCGGCAAAGAGGCGCAGCCATTGGCAAGCAACGACACCAACACGACCATTCCAGACCTTCGTCTTGTCAAAACCCGCTCGTCCTCATCGTGCCTCTTCGCCCTTGAACCAGCGGTGGGCTACGACTAACCTCTTCGTACTGCAACACCTGTTTCAAAGGCATTTTGACCATCGAGCGAAGCTGGCTCCTGCTGCACGTTCAATTGCCTGCGGAACCGTCGAGCGCGCGGGTCGCTCTCTGGCGGCGACTGCGCGGCGTGGGTGCGATCGGGATCGTCAATGGTGCTTGGGCCTTGCCGTATTCACAAACACACGCCGACTTGTTCGGCAAAGCTGCGTCAAAAGTTCGAGAACAAGGCGGCCGCGCGGCCATCTTTACTGCTGATCCGCTTGACTTGAACGAAACCGAGGCACTCGTCGCGCAGTCCCGAGCGGACCGTGCACGCGAATATGATGAGTTTGCCGAACGCGCCGATATGCTGATCGCCGAAATCGAGAAGGAAACGAAGAAGCAAAAATTTACCTTCGCCGAACTTGAAGAAATTGAACACGACCTCGAAAAACTAATTGAGTGGCTAGCCAAGATCGAACCACGCGACTTTTTTCCTGACCGACGGTTCGCTCAGGCCAAGGCGCATCTCGCAAAATGCGCCGCTGCACTGAAGGTGTTCAGTGAGCAAGTTTTCGTCCACGAGGGCGTGACGCAGCGGTAACTTGCAAGGCCCGCTAAGCGGCGAGCGATCGAAGGTCCGGCAATATTTTTCTGCATTGGAACTGCCGTTTTCCGGATGGGGTGCAGTCGGACTGATACCCACGTTGCCGAGCGGAGCTGACGTCCTGAGGTGCTGCAACGAATGTCCGATTACGTTTGATCATCGCTCCAAAGCCGACGTTCCGCTATCCACCCATGTCGCCGGTGGGACCCATGGGGTGATAGCAAACAAAGAGCGTTCAGGAGCCACATTGATCAGCTTGATAGAGGTCGCAGCCAACGCTTGGAGGTAGAACGTTCGTCGAAGGCACCGTTCCGCAATCGGCGCTCACCGCAGGGTGTCTGGCCGATAAAAGGATCAAGCCTTCTTGATCACGATGCAGGCTCCACCTGCATCCGCGACCGTTTCGGCCGAAATGACCTATACAGCGCGCGAAACGATCGGTTCATCGCTTTTCCAAAGCGTCCCGGCGCATCTTCGTATGGCAAGTTCATGGGCCGATTGCTTGCCATGTGCTTGCCAGCCAACTTCCAACGCCCCGAAGGGCAGGTTAAGTCATTGAAAAATGGTGCTGCCGGTGAGGATTGAACTCACGACCTCAGCCTTACCAAGGATGCGCTCTACCACTGAGCTACGGCAGCATTTCGCCGCTTTTCGAGCGGGAGCGCGCCTATGGTCTGACAGAGCCGCGCTTGTCAAGGCGCGCTTGCCATGTCGGGGTCGACAGGGATAGGCCGCGGGCATGACAACCAAGGATGATCGCGCTGACCGGCTGGCTGCGCAGCTGCGTGACAATCTGAAAAAGCGAAAAGCGCGCGCACGTGGCGTCGCGGCTGACCAACTGCCTAACGCGGACGATGCAGCGTCCCCAACCCCGACGTGATGAACAGCGCCGTCGCCTCCCCTGTGACGTCCGCTGTGTGCCAGGTGCCGGGTGGATTGATGGCATAGTCGCCCGCGCCAATCGTTATGCTGGCCTCGCTGCCATCGGGCATCTCCTGGTGGAGGGTTATCGTTCCCGACAGGCATAGGACGACTTCGTCCCCGCTCGGGTGCATTTCCCACGAATCCCAGCTTTGGGTGAACCGCGACATCGTCACCAGCCGCCCCTCGGCGCCGTCAGCCTCGTTACGCGCGGAATATTCAGCATACCACGCCATGCCCGTGAAATCGGGCTCCACAGTGGCGCGGGCGCCGAGGCCGAGGTGGATCGGGGTCGTCAGCAACGATGGCATCGGGCTTTGCTCCTCAGGGTCAGATTGGCGCGCATTTCGCCTCTAGCCAGGCGAGATCGTCGCCCTGCATTTGCGGGCCAAGCACGGCGAGCACGCGCGCATGATAGCCGTCAAGCCAGTCGCGCTCGGCAGACGTTAGCAGCGCGGGGGCGATCAGCGAGCGTTCGATCGGACAGAAAGTGAGTGTCTCGAAGCCGAGCATGGGTGCTTCAGCCCCTTCGATCAGACGGTCTTCGACCAGGATCAGATTTTCAATGCGAATGCCGTATTCGCCCGCCTTGTAATAGCCGGGCTCGTTGGAAATGATCATCCCGGCCCGTAGCGGCTCGGAAGGGCCGCCGCCGGGATAGTTCGGCGTGGCAATCCGCTGTGGCCCTTCATGCACCGACAAATAAGCGCCGACGCCGTGCCCTGTTCCATGGGCGTAATCGAGCCCGACGTCCCACAATGGGCGCCGCGCAAAGCCATCGAGCTGGCCGCCATTGGTGCCATGCGGGAAAATGGCGGTTGCCAGCGCGATGTGCCCTTTCAGCACGCGGGTAAAGCGATCACGCATTTCGGCTGTGGGCTCGCCAACGGGCAGCACCCGCGTCACATCAGTCGTGCCATCCTGATATTGGCCGCCCGAATCGACGAGATAGAGCTGACCAAGCTCAAGCGGCGCATTTGATCCTTCGTCCACGCGGTAATGCGGCGATGCGCCGTGCGCGCCGGTCGCCGATATGGTGTCGAACGAAGTATCGAGCAGCACGCCCGACGCTTGACGAAATTCGAGCAGCTTGGCCACGCAGAGCAACTCGGTCAGCCCCCCCTTGGGTGCCTCTGCCTCGACCCAGCGCAAGAATCGGGCGAGCGCCGCCCCGTCGCGCGCCGAGGCCGATCGGTGGCCGGCGATCTCCACCGGGTTCTTGAGCGCTTTGGCGAGTACTACAGGGTCACGCTGTGCCAGCACCGTCGCCCCGCCCGCATCGAGCGCATCGAAAATGGCCGCAACCGCGCGTTCGGGATCCGCAGCGACGCGCCTGCCGGCAAAGCCAGCGAGCGCATTTGCGAAATCAGCGCGATCATGCACGCGGACGGCGTTGCCCAGATGCTGGCGAATAGCGTCGGTCAATTTTTCGGGTGCGACAAAAAGATCGGCGGTGCCGTCCGTCTGCACAATGGTATAGGCGAGCGCGACCGGCGTGTGTTGGACATCCTTGCCTCGGATGTTGAACGTCCACGCAATCGAATCAAGCGCTGTCAGGACCACCGCATCGGCCTTTCGCGCAGTCAGCCAGTCGGCAATCCCGGCGCGCTTTTCGGCGGAGGACTGTCCGGCCCTGTCGTCTGATTGCACCGCCAGCGTCGCCTTGGAGGGCGCAGGACGATCGGGCCAGATGGCGTCGACCGGGTTGGTGTCAACGGCAACCAGCACCGCACCACGTTCGGCCAGCGCTTTGCCGGCTTCCTGCACCCAGGCGCGCGTGTGCAGCCACGGATCATAGCCGATTCGCGCCCCTTGCGCGGCATGCTCGCTGAGCCAGCCTGCAACGCTGGTCTGTGGCACGCCGACATAGGCCCAGTGGTCGCCATCGACCTGCTGGCGGACCTGCAATGTATAGCGCCCATCGGTGAAGATCGCGGCTTCCTCCGGCAGCACCGCTGCCGTGCCGGCTGATCCTTGGAAACCAGTCAGCCAGGCCAGCCGCTGCGCATAGGCGCCGACATATTCGGACATATGCTCATCGGTTAGCGGTACGACAAAACCGTCGAGGCTGTCGCGCTTGAGTTGTTCGCGGAGGGCGGCAAGGCGGGCGGCATGGGTGGACATGGACATTTTCCTGCAAGGGGTGGCTTGAGCCAGGCCTAAGATCGACGCAGCATGATACCGCGATTTGCGCCGAGAAAAACGGCAAACCGGAAAGTAACCATTTTCTGCGACGCTTTGGCCATGGCCCAGACCGATTGCCAGCGCTGCCAACGCGACATCCACAAGCCCGCGCTTGTCCGGTGCCAGGACGCAGCTTGTCCGCTCAAGGAAGCACGCGCGCGCGTGTCCCCGGTCAAGGTTATTGGCGCGACGAGCGTATTGGGCATGGCACTGGCCGCGATCATCTTCTGGATATCGATGGCGACTTCGCCATCACAACCTGCCGCTTCGTCCGCGAAGATGCGAATGATCCCACTGCCTGCGACGCATCGTATCGAAACCGGTGGCGACAGTGGTTGGCTGGGATGGCTTTGGAAAACGGAAAGGCCTGTGGTTATCGACAGCGCACCGGCGGCCATCCGGGACGATACCCCCGACCCGCGCGCCGCATCGCGCGTGCAGAGCTTCCCCTGTGACGAAAAGGCCTCGATCGGTAGAGCGCTGATCTGCACGCATTGGACGCTTGCCATTACCGACTACAATGTCACGCTGCTGTACAAGGACGTGCTGAGCCACAGTGCTGATCCGCATGCGCTGACCAGGGCGCGTAGGGCCTGGCTGGCAAAGCTGGACAAGAAGGGCGTCGACAAAGCATCGATTCTCGCTCTTTATGAGGCATGGCGCACCGAACTGGCCAAAGCGGCAGACTAACCCGGTACAGTTGGCTCGACTTTACCGCGCCAGCGGATAGGAAAGGTCGATGACCATGACCGCCCACGCCACCACCGCGCCGCGCGCGGACCGCCGCCAGTTCAGCTTCACAGCCCACGGGCACACGATCGACGATCCCTATGCCTGGTTGAAAGATCCGGGTTACCCGCAAGTGTCCGACAAGGATGTGCTGGCGTATCTGGAAGCCGAGAACGGCTATTTTGAAGGGGTGATGGCCCCGCTCAAACCACTGACCGACAGGCTCTATGAAGAGATGAAGGGGCGGATCAAGGAGGACGATTCCTCCGTCCCGCAAAAGGATGGCGACTGGCTTTACTGGACCGCATTCGAGACGGGCGGCCAGTATCGCAAATGGTGGCGCAAGCCCGTTGCTGGTGGCGCTGACCAGCTGCTGCTCGACGAGCCGGCGCTGGCCCAGGGCAAGGAATATTTCCGGCTGGGGGCGTTGTCAGTCAGTAATGATGGCAGGCTGCTTGCTTATGCGATCGACGATAATGGCTCAGAGCGTTTTGAGGTTCGCATCAAGGATATCGCTTCTGGCGAGCATCTGCCCGAGGTGATCCCCGGCATGCTTTCCGAAATCGTTTGGGCAGCCGATGACAGCGGCATTCTCTATGGTCTCGCCAATGATCAGTGGCGCACCGACAATGCCCGCTTCCACCGGCTCGGCACGCCGGTCACCGACGATATCGAACTGTTCAAGGAAGCCGATGAAGGCTTCCGCGTCGGCGTATCGGAAACCAGCGACCGGCAATGGATCGTCATTGCGACCGGCGATCATGTCACCAGTGAAGTCTGGCTGGTCCCAGCCAGCGATCCGCTCGCTACGCCCGTTTGCGTCTCGCCACGCCAGGTCGAGCGCGAATATGATATCGACGCGCACGGCGACACGCTGTTCATCCACACCAATGACACCGACCCCAATTTCCGGCTCTGCACCGCACCGATCAGCGATCCGGGAACCTGGACCGAACTGATCGCGCCAAGCCGCGATTTCTACATGACGGGCGTTAGTTGTTTTGCACGCTTCTTCATCGTCGATGGCCGCGAAGAGGGGCTCGATCAGATCGAGATCCACTCCTACGACGGCGGCGCTCCCAAGCGGATCGCTTTCCCCGAGGCTAGTTATGATGCCGGGCTCGGCGACAATCCCGAATATGACATGACCGTGCTGCGGCTCGGTTATGAATCGATGGTCACGCCGGGGACGGTCTATGACTATGACGTCGAAAGCGGCGAGATGACGGTCCTGAAGGTGCAGGAAATTCCGAGCGGCTATGACGCCGGCAAATACGCCACCGACCGGCTGAAGATCACGGCTCGCGACGGCACCGAAGTGCCGGTGTCAATCGTCTACCCGAAGGACTTCCCGAAGGACGGCAGCCGCCCCCTCTTCCTCTACGCCTATGGTGCCTATGGGTACGCCATCCCGCCGGGCTTCTCGACCGGGCGACTGTCGCTGCTCGATCGCGGCTTTGCCTATGCCATTGCGCATATCCGCGGCGGTGATGATCTTGGCCAGCAATGGTATCTCGACGGCAAGCTGGAGAAGCGCACGAATACGTTCAACGATTTCGTTGATGTGGCGAAGGGGCTGATCGAGGGCGGCTGGACCAGCGCGGGCAAGATCGCGATCGCGGGCCGCTCGGCGGGTGGCGAGCTGATGGGTGCGGTGGTCAACAGTGATCCCGAGCTGTGGGGTGCGGTGATTGCCGACGTTCCCTTCGTCGACGTGCTCAACACGATGTTGGACGAGACGCTGCCGCTGACGCCTGGCGAATGGCCCGAATGGGGCAACCCGATTGAGGACAAGGCGGCCTTTGACCTGATCCGAAGCTACAGCCCCTATGACAATGTAAAGCCCCAGGCCTATCCGCCGATGTTCATCTCGGGCGGACTCAACGATCCGCGCGTGACTTATTGGGAGCCGGCCAAATGGGCCGCCAAATTGCGGCACGAAAAGACCGACGACAATGTGTTGCTGCTGAAGACCAATATGGGCGCCGGGCATGGCGGCAAATCGGGCCGGTTCGAAAGTTTGCGGGAGGCAGCTGAGGAGCATGCCTTTGTGCTGTGGCAGCTGGGTATGGAGGGATAGGCTTGGCCTTCACCCTCGCCATCACCGCGCAGCCTGCCGACATCGACGCGCTTGGTCATGTCAACAATGCGGTTTGGGTGCGGTGGATTCAGGACCTTGCGACCGCGCACTGGCAGGCGGTTGCGCCGCCTGAGCATGTCGCCGCCTATATCTGGGTCGTGACGCGGCATGAGATCGATTACCGCGGCAATGTCGCGGCGGGGGAGACGGTGATGGGGGAGACCTGGGTGCCGGGCAAACCCTATGGCGCGCGGTTCGACCGGCATGTGCGCTTCACCGGCACCGACGGCAAGGTGAAGGTCGAGGCGGTGACGACCTGGGCGCTGATCGACCGGGTGACCGGACGACTGGCGCGGGTGCGTGACGAGATTGCGGCGCCGTTCCTTGATTAGCCGCTGTTGCGAAGAGCGGTGGCGATGGCGTTGATCGAGAGTAAGATGCCCTCGCCGATGCGATCGTCCTTTTCGCCCGAGCGGCGGCGCTTGATGAGTTCGATCTGCAGCAGGTTGAGCGGCTCGATATAGGGAAGGCGCAGGCGGATCGAGGCATCGAGCGCGGGATTGTTGGCGAGGAGATGGGATTGGCCGGTGGCGAGGAGCAGGCCGTCATGACTCTGGTGCCAGCTTTGGTAGATGGTTTGGTATACACCCCGAGCGAGGTTCTGGTCTTCGACCAGGGCGGCGTAGCGGGCGGCGATGGCCATGTTGGATTTGGCGATGACCTGTTCCATGTTGGAAAGGACGGCGGCGAAGAAGGGCCAGCCGGTCGCCATGTCCCTGAGCAGGGCCTTGTCCTCGAACGCGGCGATGGCGGCCCCCACGCCGTACCAGCCCGGCAGCATGACGCGCGCCTGCGCCCAGCTGAACACCCAGGGGATGGCGCGCAGATCCTCGATCCGGTCCGACTTGGTGCGGCTGGCCGGGCGCGAGCCGATCTTGAGCCCCGAAATCTCGGCAAGCGGGGTCATCTGGCGGAAGAAGGTGCGGAAGCCTTCGGTGCCATAAACGAGATCGCGATAGGCACGAAAGGCGGTGCCCGAAAGATCGTCCATGGCAGTCGAAAAACGCGCATAATCGCGCATCGAGAGCCGTTCTGGCTCCAGACTGGCCAATAATGTCGCCGCCGCAATCGCTTCCAGATTGGTCATCGCACTTTCGCGCGTGCCATATTTGCCGGCGATGACCTCGCCCTGTTCGGTGATGCGGATGCGGCCCTGGACGGTGCCGGGCGGCTGCGCGCGGATCGCGGCAAAGGACGAGCCACCGCCGCGCCCGACCGCCCCGCCGCGCCCGTGGAACAGCTGCATCGCCACCCCCGCCGCTTCGAACACCGGCGCGAGCGCGGTCGAGGCGCGGCTGAGGCTCCAGGTCGAGGTCAGATAGCCGCCGTCCTTGTTGGAATCCGAATAGCCGATCATCACTTCCTGATGGCCGCGCGCGCGCGCCACGGCGGCCACTTCGGGCAGCGCGAAATAATCGGCCATGACGGTGGGCGCGGCTTCGAGATCGCCGATCGTCTCGAACAAAGGCACCGCCATGATCGCGGCGTGGGGCATGTCGTCCTGACCCCGGCTGGGGCGATACAGCCCGGCCTCTTTCAACAGCAGATTGACCTCGAGCAGATCGGACACCGACTGCGCCATCGACACGACATAATTGGTGATGCAGCCGGGCCCGTAATCGGCATGCGCGGCAGCGGCGGTGTGCAGGATCGCGATTTCGGACGTGGTTTCGTCGGCATAGCTTGCATAGGGGCTGGTGAGCGGGCGCAGGCTGGTGAGTTCGCGGCGGAGCAGCGCGATGCGGGCGGGTTCATCGAGCGACAGATAATCGGCCTCAACGCCTGCGCCCTTCAGCAGATCAGCCACGACGCGCTCATGGACCGCGCTGTTCTGGCGCATGTCGAGCGTGGCGAGGTGGAAGCCGAAGGTTTCGACCGCACGGATCAACCGGCCAAGTGCGCCGCTGGTGGCAAAGGCACCGCTGCGATCACCCGCAAGCGCCCGGGCGATGATGGCGAGATCATGCCGCAAACCCTGCGGCGTGGCGTAGCGATCACCGGGCAGCTTGCCGGGGCGCGGCGCGGGCTTGCCCGTGAGCGCCAGATGGGTGGCGGCAAGGCGGGCATAGATGCCGGATAGCGCGCGGCGATAGGGCTCGTCAGCGCGGACATCGGCGGTGTCCCCACTGGCGTCTGCCAGGGCCGCAAGATCGGCATCGACGCTGGCATGTTCGGTTGAGATCGACAGTTCGGCGCCCAGCGTGTGGACGGCATCGAGGTAATAACCGAGCACCGCCTCGCTTGCCTTGGACAAAGCGGTGCGCATCGAGTCGGCGACGACATAGGGATTGCCGTCGCGGTCGCCGCCGATCCAGCTGCCCGGGCGCAGGAAGCTTGGCACGCGCTGGCCAAGCGCCCGGTCCCAGCGTTGGTAAAGCGCGGGCAGCGCGGGGAGGAACACATCGCGCAAATAGCTGAGCGCAGTTTCGACCTCGTCGGCGACATAGAGCCGCTCGCGGCGCAGCACGCGCGTCTGCCAGAGCAGGGCGATCTGGCGCATGATCGCTTCGTCGACCTGATCGCCATCGGCGGTGATCGCCTGCCCGGCGTCGCGCAGCTTCATCAACTCGGCGATGCGGTTGCGGTGATCGATCATCGATTTGCGGCGCACTTCGGTGGGGTGCGCGGTGAGAACGGGCACGATCAGCGCGCGATCGAGCAGCGCGAGCGCGGCGTTGGTGTCGATGCCGTCAGCGGCGAGCTTTTCGAGCGCGGCGGCCATGTCTGCACCGGGTTCGGCGGCGATGCCCTGGCGATCCTCGGCCAGGTTGGCGAGCATCGAGAACAGCATGAAGCCGCGCGTGAAATCGAGCGTTTCGTCAAGGCTGAGCCGGTCAAGCGCCATATCGGTTGCGCGCTCGTCCCCGCTGCCACGGTGGCGCTCGACAGAGGCCGCACGGATCGCCTCGACGCGCTCGAACAGCGCCGCCCCGCCATAATCGCGGATCACATCGCCAAGGAGCTTTCCCAGAAAGCGGATGTCGGGATTGTTGGTGATGGGGGGGAGGGTCGCCATGCGCGCATGCTGCGCTGCGGCGGGAGTGGGGTCAAGGCGGGGTGGGGGTATTGGGCGGGAAGCGGAATATCGGCTGTTGCGGGCATATTGCTGAGACCTGCCGGTCCCACCCGCGTCGCCCCGTGCTTGACAGCCGCGCCCGCTGCCTACACCAATGTGGCGGGCTCCCCCTATCTGCTTGGGAATACGGACTTCCCGGGAGTTCGACACGTGATGACAGCTGGCCAGACACCGATCGTCCTGATTGTCGAAGACGAGATGGTCCTGCGCATGCGCGCAGTGGACATCGTCGAAGACGCCGGGTTCAAGTCGATCGAGGCAACCAGTGCCGACGAAGCAATCGAGGTGCTCGAATCGCGCGACGACATTTCGCTGCTGTTCACCGATATTCAGATGCCGGGAAGCATGGATGGACTGAAGCTGGCCCATGCGGTGCATTCGCGCTGGCCGCACATCAAGATCATTCTGGTGTCGGGACAAATCGCGGTCACCGACGCCGACAAACCAGCCAACAGCAGGTTTTTCCCGAAGCCGCTGGAAGTGGAACGGATGGTCCTCGAGCTTCAGGAAATGATCGGCAAGGGCGCGCTGAAGCTGATGCCGGCGCTGATCGCTGTCGAGGATTTGCTGGCTAAGGAAAACAGCGCCCTCCGCCACCGGCTAGAGCAAGCCGCGATCGATGCCAAGGCGCTGTTGCTGAAAACCGTGCTCGATACCGAAAAGCAGCAGCTGATCATCGAAGAGAACCGTCCTTTTCAGGACGCGCTAGCAACGGAAAACGACAGCCTGAGGCTCGCGCTCGAACAGGCCGGCATCGACGCGAAGGCACTGGTCGTCCAGTCGGGAATTGAAGCCGACGAGCGCGACGCTGCCGACAAGCTGCAGGACCTGATCCATGCCGAGCTGCATCACCGGATCAAGAACATGTTGGCGACTGTCGGTGCGATCACCCACCAGAGCCTGCGCACCGCGCCGACCATGGTCCATGCGCGCTCGGCAATCGATGGGCGGTTTGCCGCGCTTGGTCGCGCCCATGATCTTCTGACGCAAGCGAGCTGGGACAACGCCACAGTCGACACCACCGTCCGGAACGCCGTCGAGCCCTTCGATCAGGGGAGCGGCCGTTTCATAATTTCTGGCGACAACATCCGGATAGCGTCGAGCTCAGTCATCGCGTTCGCCATGACGTTGAACGAGCTTTGCACGAATACGACCAAATTCGGCGCCTTGTCGTTACCCGAAGGCAGCGTTCGCATCGACTGGTCGATTATCGGCGATCGTTTTCAGTTCAGCTGGACGGAATCCGGCGGGCCGCCTGTTGCTCAACCCACGCGCAAGAGCTTCGGCACTCGCATGATGTCCTCGCTCGGTCAGCAATTGAGAGGCAAGGTCGAGCTCGACTACAGGCCTAGTGGATTTGCCTATATGCTCGATATTCCGCTCGATGCCCTGACCATCAAGCCAAAGACGGGCGGGACTGAAGCCAAGAGCTGATTGGCGCCTCGCTGTTGCGGGCGGGCGTGTTGGCTGCGCGTGGCGGCGGGTCTTTCGCGCAGACATCCACCCCCATCGCTGTCACCCCGGACTTGATCGGCAATTATCCCCTTGCGACATGTAAGCGGATGTGGCATACAATGCCTATGAGCACGAAAGCCCCCACCCTTCGCCAGTTCCAAGCGCAGTTCCCGACCGAGGACGCTTGCCTCGATCACCTGTTTCAGGTGCGCTACGGCACTGACTTTGATTGCCCCGGCTGCGATCGGCCCGCCAAGTTTTCGCGCGTGAAGGCTCGCCGCTCGTATCAGTGCCAGTGGTGTGCACATCAGGTCTATCCGACCGCTGGCACGCCGTTTGATCGCACCCGCACGCCGCTGCGCGACTGGTTCTTTGTGATGTTTCAGTTTTGCAGTTCGCGGAACGGCGTTGCTGCGAAAGAAGTCGAGCGCCAGCTTGGCGTGACGTACAAAACCGCTTGGCGCATGTGTCACCAAATCCGCGAGTATATGGGCGACGTTGACGGCGATGATTTCCTTGGCGGTCCCGGCACCACGGTTGAGATTGACGAGACGATCGTTGGCGGCTCGATCAGTGGCAAGGGCAACGGATATATGGGCAACAAGGCCGTTGTCGTTGGCATGAAAGAGCGCGGCGGAAAGCTCGCAATGCGCGTTGTCGAAAGTCGCACGCGCGGGCCAATGGAGGCGCTTATCCATTCGTCGATCATCCCAGGCACCACGATCAGCAGCGACGAGTTCGGCTCGTATCGCTTCCTCGGTCAGCAAGGCTTTGACCACATCACGGTCAGCCACAAGACGGGCGCGCACGTTGGCAAGCGTGGCGCCACTACCAACGCCATCGAAGGCATGTGGGCGCAGCTTAAGCGCGGGATCAATGGCACGCACATTCATGTCAGCGCGAAGCATCTTCCGAAGTATCTTTCGGAGTTTGAATATCGTCACAACATGCGCGAGACGCCTCACCTGATGCTGGCGCGGCTGATGGTTTCTTTTTCGCGCTAGGCGCTTTGCCGTTCGTCATGGCGAGCAACAGCGCATCGAAACGCGCTCCAGGGTCGTTTGCTATCGTAGGTTCTTCATTCATTTGAGAATCCTGCAACGCACGTTGTCAACAAGGTTCATGAAATTTCCCGGTGCGGTAGAAATGACGCTCGGTGTGTCGCAGATGAGTCGGACACCTTGAAATTGAAACGGCCTCGTTGTGTCTGCGCTGTCAATGAACCGAATTTCCCCGAAGAGAATTTCACCTTCCTTGTCGGTGAATGCCCCGTTTACAACAATGGCGACTTTTCTGTCGTCTTGATAGAGCGCATTTTGTTCGCGCGTCCCTACATTTATGACGTTGTTCCCGCTGCCCGTATGATTTTGGTTAAAGATATTGCCAGCCATACCAGTCCTCTCAGAAGTTCATTTCGTTGTCGCCAGAACCGGCGTGATTCTGTGTGTAAACGCCCCCGCCCTTTTCAGATGCCCCTAAAGTGTCGGGCGACTCTATTGGTTTCTTTGGGCGTGTTAGCCACAAAATCAAAACGTAGATCAACACGGAGGCGATCGCGATTGCTACTCCTAGAGGGTGGTGCATTTGCTGCCACCCCCATTCCGTAATCCTCTTGGGCGTATTCCAAATCTGACACGCGCCAAGCCATAACCCCGCAAGCGGAACCGGGGATGCTGCGAGCAATCCGTGAAATGTGATTCGCATCCCGAACATTTACCAGATTTAGGGCTACATGTCCAAAGGGTATAACTACCGACTTGATCCGGGGTCCCGCCAGTAAAACCTCGCTTGTCATCGGACTATGATGGCGAGGTCGAGGAACGGCAGCTACTAATCCGCAGGTCGCTTTGTCCGCTGCCCTTGAAGCGCAATCGCTCGCTCGCGTCCGGATCAAGCGCCCCCGCGCAACGGGCCATAAGGCTTGAGCTGCAGCCGGTTCTGCGGACCGAAGATTGTTCCGCCAGCGTGTTGCCCGTGATGCGGATGCGCCAGACTGTCCGCATGTCTGCCGTTTTTGAGCCATTTTCGCCGGGCATGTTCGGGCACGGTCGTGCGATCATTCACCGGGCGATTTTCGAGGGTTAGGCGATGCTGGGCGCGCTGGTGACGGGGATGTTGCTGCAGGCGGCGATCATTTCCGGGCCGCCCTTGCCTTCGCGTCAGCCCGCTGCGCCTGCCCGGCCGCTCTCGCCGGTGCCGACTACCCCGTGCCCGAAGGGTGCCAATGGCGACATCGTCGTTTGCGGGTCCACCGACGCCAATGAGCGATATCGGCTGCGGCCCTTGCCCGAGCGCTATGTCGACGAGCAGCGCCTACAGATGAAGCTTGGTGGTAACGCGACGCTTGGGTCTGAAATTCAACAAGGCCGGCTGGGAGACGGCCAAGTGATGCTGACGCTGAAGGTGCCGTTTTGAGCGGCGGTGCGGATGGGTGTTGGGCGCGCGCGGTCGCGGTGCGGAAGCGTCGCACGGCGGCAGGGGGCGGGCGTCAGGCTGGCGTCGTGCAGGCGTCGCTGCCCTTGGGGGCGTCGGCACCGGCGGCAGGCGGGCGGGCGCGGCCCATGGTCCAGTTGCCCTGGAGGCGGACCTGCGGGTTGGGCGCGCACCAGATTTCGCCGGTTTCGTTGATTGCCGTGACCCAGATGAGGTTATGTTCCTGGCCGTAATCGATGACGGCAAAGGCAAAGCCGGGCCCTTTATCAAGCACGGTGACAGGGATGGTCGGGTCTAGCTGTTGAAAGGACATATATGGCTCCAGATCAGGAGCATAGCGCACGAAGGCGCTGCTGGTTCCCGCAGCCGATCCCCGGGCGATGCTCGATCGCCGATCTTGGATGACGGGGGCTGTCGGGGGCGATATAATCAGCGGTGACGGGGATGGCGCGCGATGGTGCGCGCAGCCCGGTTGAAGGATATGCCGATCATGGCCCTGACCACTGCCGAATTGTCGCTGGTCGAACAGCGCGTTGCCAATGACGGGCCGAGCACGGCGGTTGCCTATCTGCTCTGGCTGTTCCTGTGGTGGGTAAGCGCGCACCGATTTTATCTGGGGCGGCCGGTATCTGCGGTGCTGCAGATCCTGTCCTATTTCATCGTGATCGGCTTTTTCTGGGTGCTGGTCGATGCGTTCCTGATTCCGGGCATGATCCGCGACAAGAATGACGAGATCAGGAACGACATGGTCGCGCGGCTGCGGACGGCGTGAACAGCGCGTTGCGTTCAATCAACGACCACGCCGGTTCGTCTCGGGCGAAGCTGCGATACGCTGCGCAGCTTTTTGTGGCCTGTTTCTCGACCTCGCTCGAAACGAACGGGTGGCGGTGTGGCCCACGAACGGGCGGCAGGGCGGCTTACGAACGGGTGGCGGTGCGGCCAGCGAACGGGTGACGCCGGGCACCGCATGCTGAGGATCAACCGGGGCAGGCGGGCTTACGCCTCGAGCTCGACATCCCAATAGAGCCAGTCGTGCCAGGTTTCGTGCAGATAATTGGGCGGGAAGCGGCGGCCATGTTCCTGCAGGTGCCAGCTCGTCGGGCGGATTGGCGCGACGTGGAGCGGCATGTGCGCCTGTTTGGGGGTGCGGCCGCCCTTCTTCAGGTTGCAGGGGGCGCAGGCGGTGACGACATTTCCCAGGTGGTGCGGCCCTTTTGCGCCCGGGGAATGACGTGATCGAAGGTGAGATCGCGACCGGCACCGCAATATTGGCAGGTGAATTTGTCGCGGAGGAAGAGGTTGAAGCGGGTGAAGGCGGGGAATTGCGAGGGTCTGACGAACTGCTTGAGCGCGATGACTGAAGGCAGCTTCAGCCTCGCGGTGGGACTTCGGACCTCTCGCTCATAATTGGCGACGATATCGACCCGGTCGAGGAACACCGCCTTGACCGCGGTCTGCCAGGGCCAGACGCTCAACGGATAATAGCTGAGCGGGGTATAGTCCGCGTTCAGGACGAGCGCGGGACAGCCATCGGGGTGCCGGACCATATCCGGGTGCCGGATCAGATCGGGATGATACATGTCACCTCCCAGCCTTGGCCCTAACGCCTTTTCCGAACCGCCTTTCGACGACTAGGATGACGGCATGATGACATTTCGCGCGACTCGCGGTCAAGAGCCGGAAAAGTGATTGTCACGCGATTTGCGCCGAGCCCGACAGGGGCGTTGCATCTGGGCCACGCTGCCTCTGCAATCCTGGCGCATGACCGCGCGCGCGCGGCGGGCGGGCGGTTCCTGCTGCGGATCGAGGATATCGACGGGACGCGCAGCCGCCTTGAACATGTGGCGGGCATTGTCGAGGATCTGCGGTGGCTGGGGCTCAGCTGGGACGGGCCGGTGGTGCATCAGTCCGAGCGGCTGGAGCTCTATCAGGCGGGGCTTGATCGGTTGCGGAACATGGGGCTGCTTTATCCGTGCTTTTGTACGCGCGCCGATATCGCGGCGAGTCTGAGCGCGCCGCATGGGGCGGACGGCATCGTCTATCCGGGGACGTGCCGGGGGCTGGACCAAGCGACGCGCGTGCGGCGGCGGGCGGGCGAGGCGCATGCGTGGCGGATCGATATGGCGCGGGCGGTGGCGATCGCCGGGCCGCTTGGCTGGCGCGATGAACTCGCAGGCGATGTCGTCGCTGATCCGCTGGCGCATGGCGATGTCGTGCTCGCGCGCAAGGATGCGCCGGCGAGCTACCATCTGGCGGTGACGGTGGACGATGCAGCGCAGGGCGTGACGCATGTGGTGCGGGGCGCGGATCTGTTCGCGGCGACGCATGTCCACCGTCTGCTGCAATCCCTGCTTGGTCTGGCGACGCCGGTCTATCACCACCACGCGCTGATGACCGGGGCAGACGGCAAGCGGCTCGCCAAGCGCGACGGGGCGCCGACGCTGGCGGCAATGCGGATGGCGGGCGCGGACGGGCTGGCGGTGGCGGCGGGGCTGCGGGCCGGAGCAATCGGGGGCCAACTGCCCATTGGCAGCGGCGCTGCGAATGGTTAGATAGGCGTTATGACAATTTTCCTCGCTATCCTGCTCGTCGCTGCGATGATCGCAACCCTGGTTGCGCTGATCCGCGGCATCGTTTCCTTCCTGCAGGCGACCGAGGCCGACCTGAAAGGGACTGGCCCCAGCGTGGCGAGCACCAAATCCAACAAAATGATGCAGCAGCGCATCTTCTTTCAGGCGCTGGCGATTTTGATTGTGGTGGCCATCCTGTTCGTGACTGGCCGCACCTGAAAAGGGAGCGAGCGCGGCGATGGTCAAGCTCAACAAAATTTACACTCGCACCGGCGATGACGGCACGACCGGCCTGGTCGACGGATCGCGCGTGGCGAAGACCGATGCGCGGCTGACCGCGATCGGCGATGTCGACGAGGCGAACAGTGCGCTGGGCGTGGCGATTGCCGCGCTGGGCGACGGCCCCGTTGCGACCGCGCTGACGCGGATCCAGAACGACCTGTTCGATCTGGGCGCCGATTTGGCCACGCCGGGCGAGGATTTTGCCCCTTCCGACATGGTGCTGCGGATCGTGCCGGCGCAGGTGGCGCGGCTGGAGCGCGAGATCGATGCAATGAACGGCGATCTGTCGCCGCTCAACAGCTTTATCCTGCCCGGCGGGACAATGGCGGCGGCCTCGCTTCACCTTGCCAGGGCCATCACTCGTCGCGCCGAGCGCGCTGCGGTCGCCGCCCGCGCGCACGTGCCTTTGAATCCGGAAGCGGTCGCCTATCTTAATCGTCTGTCGGATTATTTGTTCGTTTGCGCGCGTTTCGTGAACAAACAGGCGGTTGGCGACATTTTGTGGGTACCCGGCGCGTCTCGCTGACCGGGCAAGCCCAGTTATGGGGCCGGAACAGGGGACGACGATGCAAACCGGGATGCAAACAAGACCAGCGCCCTTTGCCGATCCGTCGTACTTGACCAGGCGTTATGCGGCGGTGCGCGGGCTGACAGTCGATCTCGTCGCGCCGCTTTCCGATGCCGATGCCAGCGTGCAATCGATGGACGATGCCTCGCCTGCCAAATGGCATCTGGCGCACACGACCTGGTTTTTCGAGACCTTCATCCTGCGTGATTGCGTGCCCGGTTATGTGCTGCACGACGAACGCTTCCCGTTTCTGTTCAACAGCTATTACGAGGCCGAAGGCGCACGGCATGCGCGCGGGCGGCGGGGGATGATCACGCGGCCGACGCTGGATGAGGTGCTGGGTTACCGCGCGGCGGTGGACGCCGCATTGCTCGCCGCGCTGCCCGATTTGCCGGTCGCCGCGCTCGAGCTGGTGGCGCTGGGGTGCCACCATGAAGAGCAGCACCAGGAATTGCTGATCACCGACATGCTGCACCTGTTCGCGCAGAACCCGACCGAACCGGCGATCTGGCCAGCCGCGCGCAAGGTGCCGGTCGAGATGCCCGGGCCGATCGGCTGGACCGCGCATCCCGGTGGGATTGCGCAGATCGGCCATGATGGCGATGGCTTCGCCTTCGATGCCGAAGGGCCGCGCCATGACATTTTGCTGGCGCCGCATGCGATTGCCGACCGGACGGTGACCAATGGCGAATGGGCGGCGTTTATCGCCGAAGGCGGCTACCGTGACCCGCGCCACTGGCTGTCGGATGGCTGGGCCTGGGTGAAGGCGCAAGCGATCACCGCGCCACTCTATTGGGAAGAGCGCGATGGCGGCTGGACGCGCTTCGGGCTCGACGGGCGGCGCGCGATTGATCCAGCCGCCCCTGTTACGCATGTGAGCTTTTACGAAGCCGACGCCTATGCCAGCTGGGCCGGGGCGCGGCTGCCGACCGAGGCGGAGTGGGAAACAGCGGCACAATGGCAAGATTGCGAAAGCGGCAATCTGCTCGATCGGGCAGGTCCTGTTGAGCCGAGGCCATCGACCGCTGGCCCGGCCTGGTACGGCGATGTCTGGGAATGGACCGGCAGCGCGTTCCGCCCCTATCCGGGGTTTCGCGCGGTCGACGGAGCGGTCGGCGAATATAATGGCAAGTTCATGAGCGGGCAGTGCATTTTGCGGGGCGGATCCTGCGCCACGCCGCGCGGCCATGTGCGGCCAAGCTATCGCAACTTCTTCTATCCCCACCAGCGCTGGCAGTTCACCGGCGTGCGTCTGGCAAAGGATCTGTAGGCGTGTTGAAGCGTGAAATCGAAGATGGCGATGCCAGCCTGGCCGACCCGGCATTCCGGGCGGATGTGCTGAACGGGTTCGAGGCGCGCCCGCGCGCGATTCCGGCGCGGTGGTTTTATGACCGGCGCGGCTCCGAATTGTTCGAGCAGATCACCGACCTGCCCGAATATTATCCCACGCGAGTCGAGGCGGGCATTTTGCAAGACAATGGCGCGGCGATTGCCGAGCGCATTGGTGCCGGGCATGCGGTGGTCGAGTTCGGATCGGGCTCATCGGCCAAGACCCCGCTGCTGCTACGCGCGATTGCGCCCGCCGCCTATGTGCCAATCGACATCTCGGGCGATTTTCTGCGCGAATCCTCGGCCGCCTTGTCGCAGGCGTTTCCCGGTCTGCCCGTGCACCCGATCGAGGCCGATTTCATGCGGCCGATTGCGCTGCCAGCGGCGGTGGCGGGGTTGCCCAAGCTGGGGTTCTTCCCGGGCTCCACGATCGGCAACATGATCCCGTCCTCAGCGGTTGACCTGCTGCGGGCGATGCGGATGTGGCTGGGGACCAGTGCGCTGCTGCTGATTGGCATGGACCGGCTGAAGGGCGAGGAGATCCTCGTCCCCGCCTATGACGATGCGCAAGGCGTGACGGCAGCGTTCAACCTGAACCTGCTGGAGCGGATCAACCGCGAGCTTGATGCGACGATTCCGGTGGACGCCTTCCGCCACCGTGCGATCTGGAACGACATGCGCGCACGGATCGAGATGCATCTGGAGGTGACGCAGGATGTTGCCTTCACGATCGAGGGCCGCCCCTTTGCGATGGCGGCGGGCGAGACGATCCACACCGAGAACAGCCATAAATATGGCGCGCGCGATGCCCGGATATTGCTGCGCGCCGGGGGCTGGACGCCGATTGCGGAATGGACCGATGCCGAAGACCGCTTCGCGCTGATCCTGGCGGAGGCGCAGGCGCCGCGGACGGCGCCTTAGCGTCGCTTAAATTCATACCGACCCACCGTTTTCTGTCGCCCCGGGCTGGACTCGGGGTCCCGCTTCTTTTCGACTGAGGGAAAAAAACTGGCCTCCCGGCTCAAGTCCGGGGCGACGGATGGGCTTGTTCGATCACAAACCCCCTAGTCGCGCCGGGTTCAGCCGTTGAGCGCTGCGGCTGCCTGCACCAGGGCGGTCAATGCCGCCTCGTCAATGACATCACCTGCGAGAACATCGATCGCCCGGCGCGTATTGCCATCAAGGCTTGAATTGAACAGCTCTGACGGGTCATCGATCGCAGCGCCCTTGGCAAAGGTGAGCTTGACCTTGTCCTTGTAGATTTCACCGGTGCAGATGATGCCGTTGAGCGACCAGACGGGGACGCCGTCAGGATTGCTGGGTTTGCGCCATTTGACCTCCTCGACAATGCCGGGGGCGGCGCGCCGGATGATGTCGCGGAGCCGGGCCAACATCTCGCCGCGCCAGTCGCGCAGTTTTGCGAGCCTGGCGTCGATCTGCGCGCTGGCATCGCTGGTGCCCAAGTCGATGTTCATGTCGCTCTCCGCTATCCAACCTAGGCATAAAGCCGCGGCGTGTGGACGGGCAAGCGATGTTCGATGGGGGTTGCTGTCGGGGCGCGGCGAGGGCAAGCAGCGCGCGAACGGGCGACGGGAAAAACCATGAAGACGATCGGCGTAATCGGGGCAGGGCAGATGGGCGCAGGGATCGCGCAGGTATCGGCACAGGCGGGCTATCATGTGCTGCTGTCCGATGTCGATGTCGCGCGTGCCGAGGCGGGCAAGGCAGGCATCGCCAAGGCGCTCGACCGATTGGTGACCAAGGAAAAGATTGCAGCCGAGGCGCGCGATGCAGCGCTCGCGCTGATCGAGCCCGTCGCAGGTGTCGAGGCGATGGCGCCGTGCGGGCTGGTGATTGAGGCCGCGACCGAGCGCGAGGAAATCAAGCGCGCGATTTTCGGCACGGTCGGCAAGGTGCTGGGCGCCGAGGCGATCCTGGCGTCCAACACCTCGTCGATCCCGATTACACGCCTTGCCCAGGCTTCGCCTGATCCGGCGCGTTTCATGGGCGTGCATTTCTTCAATCCCGTGCCGGTGATGGGGTTGATCGAACTGATCCGCGGTCTTGCCACCAGCGATGCGACGGTCGCCAGCGTCGAGGCATTCGGGCAATCGTTGGGCAAAACAATCGTCCACGCCAATGACGCGCCGGGCTTCATCGTCAACCGCGTGCTGATGCCGATGATCAACGAGGCATGTTTTGCGCTGGGCGAAGGCGTGGCGACGATGCAGGACATCGACACCGCGTGCATGCTGGGGCTCAACCACCCGATGGGGCCGCTGACGCTTGCCGATTTTATCGGGCTCGATACGTGTCTGGAGATTACGCGGGTGCTGTTCGAAGGCACGGGCGATCCGAAATTCCGGCCCGCGCCGCTGCTGGTGAAATATGTCGAAGCCGGCTGGTATGGCCGCAAGGTGAAGCGCGGCTTTTATGATTATTCGGGTGCCGAGCCAGTGCCGACGCGCTGAGCGGCGATGCTTTAGTGGTCGAGCGTCAACGCGCCACCGACGGGCAGCGCGTCCCATGCCGCCTGACACGCCGCCACCCGCGCCCGGATGGCGCAGACCAATGCCGCGTCGACCGGCAAGGGCGCGCAATCGCGCGCATCGCATGTGACGCGGTACAGATCGATGAAGGCCGCATCGTCACTGCCGCCTGACCATGCTTCGGCCTGGACCATTTCGACCAGACGTTCGACGCCATCGCTCTCGGCATCGCCGATCATCGCGAAGGATGCGGCCTCGCCTTCGCAGACACGGCTGATAAAGCCCCGGGCGCCGATTTCGCTCTCCACCACATAATGGACCATGTCGTGCGGAATGATGCGTTGCTTGGGGCAATCGATCCGCTCGGTTGTGCCATCGGCGCGGACCACATCGAGCCAGTCGACCTTGCCCGGGCCCTTGGTGAAGGTGAATGTCGTCATTGGTCCGCCTCTTGAAAGCCTGGTGCCCGGCCTGCCCAAGCTGCCCCGTCGATGCGGGAAGCGGCGATCGCGGGCAAGCGGCCCGCAATCGCCGCCAGCTTTGCCTATCCGCCGATTTTTGGCGCCAGATCCTCGCCATCGGCTTTGGCCGCCGTGACCGCCTGCTGGATGAAGTGGAAGGTCGCCGCGTCGAAGCCGGGATCGGCCTCACCCTCCCACTTGTCGATATTGGCGTACATCTGCTGCGAGCCCTGCCACATGGCTGGGGTCGCAATTTTGGCAAAGGGCGCGAGCAGCGCCATCCATTCGCGCGCGAAGCCACGCGCCTCGGCACTGGCCGGGTCCATCGGCATTGCCGCCTTGATCCGGCTGCCCAGGTCTTTCCAGTTCGCCGCCGCCGCCTCGGCACTGAAGGCATCGCCCATCTCGGGCAGCCGCTGTGCAAAATCGGCCTTGGCCTCGTCGCTCATGAAGCGGTCAGTCACCGCCTGCCATTTTTCCCGCTCGTCGGTCATCATCACGTCTCCTGTCCTGATCAGCGAGCAGAAGGTCGCGGCATCGATCGGCTCGCCGCGATCGATTCGGGACAAGGTGGTGCGCAGGATCGTGCGCGCTTCGGTGAGTGCGCGGGCCTGATCGTTCAGCGTGTCGAGTTGCAGCGCGACCAGCTGGCGCAGGTCGATGGGCTTCTTGTCGAACAAGGCCTTGATCTGCTGGAGGCTGAGACCGGCCCGCTTGAGCGCGACCAGCTGGTGCAGCCGCTCAAGCTCACCCGGCCCATAGCAGCGCCGGCCCGACCCGGTGCGCAAGGGTTTGACCAGCCCGCGCGCCTCGTAAAAACGCAGCGCGCGGGCGGACAGCCCGGTACTGCGGGCAACGTCTGCAATGTCGAGGATCTGCGTCATGACCCGCTTGTAGCGGTTGACGCAGCGTCAACTTCAAGCGGTTTTTTTCGCCAGCCAGCCGAGCATCACCCGCCAGAGCGGAATGGCGATCAACGAGACCTGCGCGAGGATGGGCCAGGGCGAGACCAGGCCGACGATGATCGCGGTGGCAGCGCCCAGCGCGGTGGCGATGCCGCGCCGACGGATCATGGCGATGGTGGCGACGGGGACGGCAGGATCGACCACGGGGGACGAGGTCGCCAGCCGGCCCATGCGGATGTTGAGCAACGCCGTGAGCAGCAGCCAGCAGCAATAGAGCACCACGGGCACGCGCTGGTTGCTGTAACTGCTGAGAAAGGCGGTGAAGAACGGCATCGCCGCGATCGTCAGCAGCAGGTTGATGTTCGCCGGGAGCAGCTTGTCGCTGTAATGCGCAGCGCAGGCAAAGGCGCGGTGGTGCCCGGCCCAGAACGCGCCGATGACGTAGAAGCTGACGACGAAGCCGATGAAGTTCGGCGTCAGGCGGAGCAGCGCGTTGATGAAATCCACATTGCTCGCGCCGGGTTCGAGCTCGGGCACGTGGAGTTCGATGACGAGCAGCGTGATCGCGATGGCAAATACCGCGTCTGAAAAGAAGATCAGCCGTTCCAGCGTGTGTTCGGGCCCGTGGCGGGTGGCCATCGGCTGGTCGTTGTAATTTGCCGGTCCGCTCATCTGTGCCTACCCCCCCAAGGTCTAGCTATCGGCGCTAACTGATCAGCATCCCCGCCAGCGCCGCGCTCATCAGATTGGCGAGCGTTCCCGCCGCCAGCGCGCGGATGCCGAGCTTGGCGATCATCGGGCGCTGGTTGGGCGCGAGGCTGCCCGTCGCCGCGATCTGGATTGCGATCGACAGGAAATTGGCAAAGCCGCAGAGCGCAAAGGTGACGACGGCGGTGGTGCGCGCCGACAGGTTCTTCATCTGCCCCAGATCGATGAACGCAACGAATTCGTTGAGCACAACCTTGGTGCCGACCAGGCTGCCTGCGGCTGCCGCTTCGTTGGCAGGGATATTGAGCAGCAGCATGAAGGGCGAAAGGATATAGCCCAAAATCCACTGGAAGGTCAGCTCGGGATAGCCGAACAGGCCACCGAGCGCGCCGAGCAGCC